>JAHENO010000076.1 GCA_018609945.1 Haloarculaceae archaeon
CAGCCGACGGGGCCGGTCCAGCGGCCACCGCAGCCGCGGTCCCGGACACCGACGGCCGGGACGCAGGCGACGTGCGGGCCACGCCCGACGCCAGACGGCTCGCCGAGGAGGAGGGCGTCGACCTGCGGGCTGTCGAGGGAACCGGCCCCCACGGCGTCGTCACGGAGGCCGACGTCCGGGAGCACGCGTTTGCGGCCGCGACGGCCACGACAGCCGCGACAACCGGTGGCGCGGAGGCCGGCGGGGTCGTCGAGGTGGCCCACGAACCCATCGAGACCCCGCCCCCAGAGGGAGTGCGCGCCTCGCCCGGAGCCAGACAGGTCGCCAGCCAGGCCGGCATCGACCTGACGGCCGTCGAGGGGACCGGTCCCGAGGGCGTCGTCACCGAGGCCGACGTCCGTGGTGTCATCGAGGCGGGCGCCAGCGAGGCACGCACCACCGAGCCAGCCGCCGAAGCGGCGACGGTGGGGACGGGTGCGAGCCGCACAGTCCAAGAGGCGCGGGACCTCTCGCGGGTCCAGCAGACGGTCAGCGACCGGCTGAGCGAGAGCTACCGGAACGCGGTCCACGTCACCAACAAGCGCCGCTTCGACGCGAGCACGCTCCGGGCGGTGGCGGCCGCTTCCGACGCCGCGGGGCTCGACGTCTCGATGACCGACCTCATCGTGAAGGCCGTGGGGACCGAACTGGCCGCCCGCCCCGAGTTCAACGGGCTGTTCGAGGACGGCACGCACAAACTCGTCGCGGAGGTCAACGTCGGCGTGGCCGTCGACATCGAGGAGGGCTTGGTCACGCCGGTCGTACCCACTGTGACCGAAAAGAGCGCCGAGCAGGTCGCCGCCGTCCGCAGCGAGTTGACGGAGCGCGCACTCGCCGGGGAGTACACCTCCGAGGACCTCGCCGGGGGGACCTTCACCATCACGAACCTCGGCCCCCTCGGCGTGGACAGCTTCGACCCTGTTATCAATCCCCCGGAGATCGCCATCCTCGGCGTCGGTCGCGTCCGCGAGGACGACCAGATGACTCTCAGTCTCTCCTTCGACCACCGCGTCGTCAACGGCGCCGACGCCGCGCGCTTCCTCGGCGGCCTCGTCGACACCCTCTCGGATCCGCTCGCACTCGCTGGCTTTCTCGAAACGAACGTGCTCTCCGCGGACGGTGTTGACGTCTCCGTCAGCGTCGACCCCGACGCGTAGCCACTCGGGCAAGCGACGACCGTTCTCCAGAATAGAACTGGCACCCGAGAGCCGAAAGACCTGTCAGACACGACTTTGAGTCTCTCAGGACCCAAACGAGATGGACGGCAAATATTGTGAGAGTTCTATTTCGGGTAACGACTGTTCTGTACACGGGAACAATCTATTTATGGGTGGCGCCGGTACGGCAGGGCATGGCACGCGAAGCGAAACACCCGGTCGCGACGATCAAAAAGACGATCCGGATTCTGGAGGCACTGAAGGAGCGCGACGGCGCGCGTGTCACGGAACTGGCCGAGGACCTCGGGATGAGCAAGAGCACGGTCCACAACCACCTCAGTACCCTCCGGGAGGAGGGGTTCGTCGTCCGCGAGGACACCGAGTACAGCCTCGGGTTGCGGTTCCTGGAGTTCGGCGGGTACGCGCGCAACCGGATGCACCTCTACCGGGTGGCCGAACCGGAGATCAAGCGGCTGGCCGAACAGACCGGGGAGATGGCGAGTCTGCTGACCGAACAGCACGGGCAGGGCGTCTATCTGCTGCGCTCGAAGGGCAGCCAGGCGGTCGCGCTGGACACCCACGCAGGCTACCGGTGTCCGCTGCACGTGACGGCCCTCGGGAACGCGATCCTGGCACACCTCCCCGAGGAGCGGGTGCGGGCCATCGCCGACGAACACGGCCTCGACGCCTGGACGCCCGAGACGGTCACCGACCGCGGGGAACTGTTCGACCGCCTGGAGACGGTCCGCGAGCGCGGGTTCGCCCTCGACGACGAGGAACACATGACCGGCCTCCGGTGTGTCGGCGCACCCATCACCACGACCGACGGCACCGTCGTCGGCGCGATCAGCGTCTCCGCCCCGACCAGTCGGATGCGCGGCGACCGGTTCACCGACGAGATGCCCGACCTCGTCCGGAGCGCTGCCAACGTCATCGAACTCAACCTCAACCACTCGTAGCCGGGCCGTTCTCTCTTACACAACGCTGTTCTATCGTAAAAAATAGACAGACTTGAACCGGATAGTTTCGATCTTCGGCTCTATATTGCTTTCAAATCGCCTGTAATCGCAGTTCTTCCACAGTCTCGATCACACGCTAATTCTACAGGGGAGAACAGACGCGACACTCCGGCATCGGATTTAAGAACCACCGCTCGCTGTGGGGTGGTATGAGCGACCCACGGCTGATCGGGATTCACTTCGGCCCGACGGAGGTGCGCGTGGCCGTCTACGCCCGGGACGGGACGCTCGTCGACGCGGGTGGCACCGAGGTCGGCGACCAGACCGCGGTCGCCTGGGAGCGCGCGCTCAGGGACGCCACGCCGTCGGTTCCCGACGAAGGTATCTGTTCGGTGGCGAGCACCTCCGGATCGATGGTCGTCGTCGACGGGACGGGCGAGCCCGTGTTTCCGCCACAGATGTACTACACGGCCGCGCCGGACCAGGCGGCCCGCCTCCAGGAGATGGACGTCGCGGCGGGCCTGGAGGGACGGGACATCGCGCTGTCGGCCACGGCCCCGCTGCCGAAGCTGTTGCAACTCCGCGAGAACCACCCCGACCGCTTTGCCGAGGCCGAGTGGGTCCTCAGCCCGACGACGTGGCTGCTCTACCGGCTCCGGTACGGCCGCTCGACGCGGTGGCGCAACGTCGAGACCGACTGGACGAACGCGCTGAAGTTCGGCGCGGACATCACGCCAGCGCTGCCCGAGTGGCACGACCCCCTGCTGGAGGCGGTCGGCGTCTCCCGGGACCTGTTTCCGACCATCCGCCCGCCGGGAACGTTCATCGGAGCCGCGTCGGGCGAACTGGCCGAACGGACGGGCCTGGCCGGGGTCAAACTCTACCAGGGCGTCACGGATGGGTCGGCGTCTGCACTGGCGACCGACTGCCTCCAGCCCGGCGATTTCAGCCTCACGGTCGGCGCGACCAGCCTCGTGAAGTACGTCTCGGAGTCGATC
>JAHENO010000077.1 GCA_018609945.1 Haloarculaceae archaeon
GAGAGGACGGCCGCCGTGTCGGTCCCGCTGGCCCGGTCGTCGACATGGGCGGCGTCGAACACGAGGGGGTTGTCGGTCGCGCTGTTGAGTTCCGTCTCGACCGCCCCGCGGAGGTGGGCGACGGCGGTTCTGACGGCGCCGTGGACCTGTGGCATACACCGGATCGAGTAGGCGTCCTGGACGCGGTCGCAGTTCCGGTGTGACTCGACGATGGCCGAGTCGGCGGTGAGCGCCCGGAGGTTCCGCGCAGTCTCGCCGTGGCCGTCGTGCGGGCGGACGTCGTGGATGCGCGGGTGGGCCGAGGCGGTCGTGCTCATGGTCACTTCGGTCGTGAGCGCACCCGCCACGTCGGCGGCCCGGACCGCCCGCTCGGCGTCACGGACGACCAGCGCCGCCAGCCCCACGGTCAGTTGGGTCCCGTTGATTAGGGCGAGGCCCTCCTTCGCCCGGAGGTCCACCGGTTCGAGGTCCGCTCGCGCGAGCGCCTCGTCGCCGGGCAGGCGCTCCCCGTCGACGGTCGCGTGGCCCTCGCCAATGGTCACGAGCGCGAGGTGGGCGAGCGGCGCGAGGTCGCCACTCGCGCCGAGGCTCCCCTTCGCAGGGACGACCGCATGGACGCCCTCGTTCAGCATTTTCGCCAAGAGGTCGACGACCCTTTCGCGCACGCCGGAGTAGCCCTTGACGAGGGCGTTGAGACGCGTGACGAGGGTCGCGCGGACCTCCTCGGTCGTCAGTTCCCGCCCGGTGCCGGCGGCGTGGCTCCGCAGGAGGTTGCGCTGCAGGGTTTCGATGTCCTCGTCGGGGATGCGCTCGTCGACGAGGTCGCCGAAGCCGGTGTTGACGCCGTAGACCGCCTCCTCCGAGGCGATTATCTCCTCGATCCGACCGCGGGACTCCCGGACGCGTTCGCGTGCGCCCGCCGGCACCCGCACCGGGGCGCCGTCCCGTGCGACCGCCTCGACGCCGGCCGGGGTCAGCGACTCGCCGTCGACGACCACCTCATCCGGCACGGGAGACCACCTCGCCGTCCGCGAGGACCGTCTCGATGTTGCTGACGCCGAAGTTGTACGGGAGGTGTTCGTAGTCCGGGACGTCGGCGACGACGAGGTCGCCCGGCGCGCCGGCGTCGAGCGTCCCCGTGCCGTCGTCCAGCGCGAGTGCGTCGCTCGCGACCGCCGTCGCACTCCGGAGCGCGTCCCCGGGGGACATCCGCATCCCGTGACACGCCAGATCGATTGCGAACTCCATACTCTGTGAGAAGCAGTTGGGGTTGAAGTCGGTGGCGACGGCGACGTCGGCGCCCGCCGACGCGAACAGCCCGGGATCGGCGTAGGGCGTATCGAGCGTGAACGCGGTACCTGGGAGGAAGACCGGCGTCACTCCCGCATCCGCCAGCGCTTCGGCGTCCGCCGCGGTCGCCTGGAGGAGGTGATCGGCGCTGACCGCGCCGAGGTCGGCCGCCAGCCCCGCCCCGCCGATCCGCTCGAATTCCTCGGCGTGGATCTTCGGCGCCAGACCGAGGTCCCGGGCTGCTTCGAGGACACGTCGAGACTGTGCGACCGAGAACACCCCCGCCTCGCAGAAGACGTCACAGAAGGTCGCGATCCCCTGGTCGGCGACCGCCGGGAGCTGTTTTTCGATGACGTGATCCACGTACCCGTCAGTCTCCCGGCCGTCGGGAACGGCGTGGGCACCCATGAACGTCGCGATCAGATCGACCGGGTGACGGGCGTCGGCCTCGACGATCGCAGCCAGCAGTTTCGACTCGGCGTCGACGGACAGCCCGTAGCCCGACTTCACCTCCGCCGTGGTCGTGCCGTGGGCCAGCATCGTATCGAGGTGGTCACAGAGGTTCGAGACGAGCGTCTCCCGACTGGCCTCGCGAACGGCACGGACCGTCCGGAGGATCCCCCCGCCCTCCGCCATGATTTCCTGGTAAGACTTGCCCCGGAGCTTGGCGGTAAACTCGTCGGCGCGGTCGCCTGCGAAGACGGCGTGGGTGTGCGGGTCGACGAATCCCGGGAGGACCGTTCCCCCCGAAGCGTCGACCGCCGTGTCGGCGTTCTCGGGCGGGTACTCACGGGTCACGTCGTCGGTCGGGCCGACCCCGACGACGGCCCCGTTTGCGATGGCGACAGCGGCGTCGGGGATCGTCTCGACCGTGCCGGAGCTGGGTCGGGCGAGCTGGGCGGCGCCGTGAACGACAGTCAGGGACGTCACGGTTCCTCGCGCATGGGGACGTGGACGTTCGAACGCTCTGCCTCCTCGATGGCCGTCTCGTAGCCGGCGTCGGCGTGGCGGACGATACCCATCCCGGGGTCGGTCGTGAACACGCGCGTCGCCGTCCGCGCTGCGCGGTCGGTGCCGTCGAGGACGACGTGGTTGTTCGTGTGGAGGGCGTTGCCGATCCCGACCCCGCCACCGTCGTGGACGCTGACGATGTCCGCCCCGGCCGCGCAGTTCAGCAATGCGTTCAGAATCGGCCAGTCGGCGACGGCGTCGCTACCGTCCCGCATCGCCTCCGTCTCGCGGTTAGGCGAGGCGACGCTCCCGGCGTCGAGGTGGTCTCGCGTGACGACTATCGGCGCCGCGATTTCGCCCTCGGCGACGAGCTGATTGATCCGCAGGGCGAACTGCGCGCGCTCGGTCAGTTCCTCGCTCGGGTCCACGACGTCGACGTCGGCGAGGGGCGTTTCAGCGGCCGGTGTCGTCTCGTAGCCCAGCCAGCAGACGCGGGCCGGCAGGCCCTGGAAGGCCACCTGCTCCCGGGCGAGTTCGATCCAGCGGACCAGCCGCTCCTTGTCGGGGAACAGTTCCCTGACCGCGTCGTCGGTGCGGTAGATGTCAGACTCCTGCCCGGAGAGAGCGAGCCAGCGGAACGGGCCCTGCCCCCGGCAGAACATCGGCCGGACGTACGCGGGGACGAATCCCGGGAAGTCGAAGGCCTCCTCGTGGTCGCGGTGGTCCTCGACCTGGCCGCGGATGTTGTTGCCGTACTCGAAGGCGATAGCGCCACGGTCCTGCATCTCGAGGATCGCGTCGACGTGGCGTTCCATCGTGTCCAGACTCTCCTCTCGGTAGGTCTCCGGATCGCGTTCGCGGAGGGCGTCTGCCTCCGCGACGGTGTAGCCGCTCGGGTAGTACCCCTCCAGGGCGTCGTGGGCCGACGTCTGGTCGGTCACCACGTCGGGGACGAACCCGCGCTCCAGGAGGCCCTCGTGCATGTCGGCGGCGTTCGTGTGGACGCCGACGCTGTAGCGCTCGCCGTTCGCCGCGGCCTCCCGCGCCTTCGCGAGCGCCTCGTCGAGGTCGTCTGTCATCTCCTGGCAGTACCCGGTATCGATCCGGCGCTGGATGCGGTCGACGTCGACGTCGGCCGCGATGCAGACGCCGCCGTTCATCGTGACCGCGAGCGGCTGTGCCCCGCCCATGCCGCCGAGTCCAGCGGTGACGACGATCCGGCCCGCGAGGTCGCCGCCGAAGTGCTGGTCGGCACACTCCGCGAGCGTCTCGTAGGTCCCCTGGATGATGCCCTGGGTGCCGATGTACGCCCACGACCCCGCGGTCATCTGGCCGTACATCATCAGCCCCTCCGCTTCGAGTTCGTGGAAGTGCTCCCAGGTGTCCCAGCGCCCGACGAGGTTCGAGTTGGCGATGAGCACCCGCGGGGCGGCCTCGCGGGTCCGGAACCGGCCGACCGGCTTGCCGCTCTGGACGAGCAGCGTCTCGTCGTCTTCCAGCGCCTGGAGTTCGTCCATGATGGCGTCGTAGGCGTCCCAGTTCCGGGCGGCCCGTCCCGTCCCGCCGTAGACGACGAGGCTCTCCGGGTCCTCCCCCACCTCGGGGTCGAGGTTGTTGTTCAGCAGCCTGAGGGCTGCCTCCTGTCGCCAGCCGTTCGTGTGCAGGTCTGTCCCCGTCGGCGCTCCCTGCAGGTCCCGCCATCGCTCGCTCGGCGAGTTGCGGTGCTGTTGATCGGACATCTATCTGCATCTACCAGGTCGGTCGCAAAGAAACGCGACCCGCCAAACGGTGACCAATTTAAGAGATAGGACGGTGGTTTAAGTAGCACCGTGGGTGATGGTACCACATGTACGAGGCGACGCTCCGGATCGACCACGACAGCCCCTATGCCTCCATGACGGCGCACAACGATGTCACGGTCGAGGTGTGGTGCAACCAGTACTGCGATCTGCTGCACGTCACGGGGTCTGACCCCGATGCGCCGGTCTCGCGGGTCGCGGACGAGGTCGGCGTCAGGGACATCGTCTTCAAGGACGAGGAGGTCGTCCTCATCACCGAGGAGTGTCTGCTGGACAGTCACGACGACCTCCTCGAGGAGTACCTCCGGCGACACGACTGCCTCTCGCTGCCGCCGCTGACCTACGACCACGGAACGCTCCTGGCGCGGGTCGTCTCGCTCGACGAATCGGAACTGACCGCCGTGTACCGAGAGGTCACCGAGGCACACCACGTCACTGTCGAGGCGAAGCGGGGAATCGAATCCGTCGCCCCGGACGTGCCGTTGCTGATGCTCGACTCCGCGCTGCCCGACTTCTCCCCCGGCCAGGAGGAGGCGTTGCTCGCGGCCATCGAGGAGGGCTACTACGAGATTCCCCGCGAGACCAAGACGGCCGAGATCGCCGCCGACCTCGGCATCTCGCGGCGAACGTTCGAGGAGCACCTCCGGCGAGCGGAGAACAAGCTGATAAAGAGCATGGTCGAGTACGTCGCAGTATAATCGGCCCGCCACGTGGAGGGACATATTTAGTTGGGGGGCGAGCATACGCGCCGACAGAGAATGTCTCGGCAGGTGCCGGACGACGAGATCAACGGGCGCGGCGGGGAGACAGTCGTCAACATCGACGGGGTGACGAAGCGGTACGGGTCGCTGACGGCCGTCGACGACGTGACGATCCCGATCCGCGACGGCGAGTTCCTGACGATACTCGGCCCCAGCGGGGCGGGCAAGACCACGCTCTTGCACATGATCGCCGGCTTCGAGCAGCCCACCACCGGGGAAATCTACATCAACGACCAGCCGGTGTCCAACGAGCCCCCGAACGAGCGCGACATCGGCCTGGTGTTCCAGAGCCTCGCCCTCTTTCCGCACATGACGGTCAAGGGAAATATCGCCTTCCCGCTGAAGATGCGCCGGGACGACCCCGGGGATATCGAGGGGCAGGTCGAAGAGGTGCTCGAACTCGTCAGGCTGCCGCTCGAATACAAGGACAAGCCGGTCGAGGACCTCTCGGGCGGCCAGCAACAGCGGGTCGCCTTCGCGCGTGCGATCGTCTACGAGCCGACGCTCCTGTTGCTCGACGAGCCGCTGAGTTCGCTCGACAAGAAGCTCCGCGAGGAGATGCGGGCCGAACTCAGCCGCATCCACGACGAAACCGACCTGACGATCGTCCACGTCACCCACAACCAGACCGAGGCGCTGTCGATGGCCGACCGCATCGCGGTCATCAACGGCGGCGCACTCGAACAGCTCGACCCCGCGAAGGAAGTCTACGCGAACCCGGGGACGCCCTTCGTCGCCGAGTTCATCGGGAACACGACGATGCTCGCGGGTGACGTCGACCGCGTGAGCGACGGGGGGGCGGTCGCGACCGTCGGACGGGGCGAGATCGCCTTCCCGAGGGGCGACGGCCTCAGCTCCGGCCGGCCGGTCCAGCTCGGGCTGCGTGCGGAGAAAATCCGGATCGACGCGTCCGATCCCGGCACCGAGAACGCCTTCGAGGGAACCGTCCGACAGGTCGCCTTCGAGGGCGACCAGACGCAGTACGTCGTGGACGTGGCCGCCCTCGACGCGCGGCTGGAAGTGACACACCAGGACCCGAAACCCGACACTGTCTTCGAACGCGGCGACAGCGTCACCGTCGGCTGGGCCGCCGAGGACGTCTTCGCCTACCCCGAGTGAGTGCGGCCCGTCACTGGCGGTCGACGGCCTGCTCCGAGCGTTCCCTTCCCGGATACGTCCCGCGTCGGTGCCGTGCAAGCGGCGCCATGGTGGAGCGGTCTACGAATCCGCGTCCGACAGCGGCACCGCAACCTCCACTTCGACGAGATACGCCTCGTGTGCGAGGCTCTCGACGCCGAGCACCGTGTGACAGGGATAAGGACCGTCGCCGAAGACTTCCCAGTAGATCTCCTTGTAGCCGTCGTAGTGTTCCGCGGGATCGATGATGTGTGTTGTCACCTTCGCGATATCTTCGTACCCTTTGTCTATCTCGCCGATCAGGACCCCGATGTTCTCCCAGACCTTCCGGGCCTGGCCCTCGATGTCGTGAGCGACGACCTCCGAGTGTTCGTCCATGGCGACCTGCCCGGCCATGTAGAAGGTCCCGTCCTGGACGATACCGTGGTTGTAGCCGATGCTCCTCGCGTCTTTGAGTTCCGGTGGGTTGATCGTACGTCGACTCACGGTGAAGTCACAGGTCACACCACCACATAAAACAGCCCCCTCCGTGCGACGCCCGGCCGAGGTCGGGCGGTACTCGCCCATGCAGGAGTGAGCCACCCTCACGAGCGTAACACCTAAGTGGGAACCTCCGAGAGGTGGCCATGTCATGAGACGGCGTGACTTCGTTCGGCTAACCGGTGCGGCAGGTGTCAGTATCGCGCTCGCCGGCTGTGCCGGC
>JAHENO010000078.1 GCA_018609945.1 Haloarculaceae archaeon
GCGAGCGTAGACAGCCCAGCCGCCTCTGCGATCGACCGGCGATCGCAGGGATACTCCGGCGTCGCGTCGAGTGCATCAGGATCGACAACGTGGTAGGACATACCCGCCCGTACGGTCCCAGTTGTCGAATATCCCGCGGATCAACGTCGTTCACGTTTCCGGAACTGGCGAATCGGCTCCTCTCATAATGACTGCTGTAGCTATTTTCCAGGTCGACCGCACGATGTCGGGCGGTCGATCCGGTAATGAACTACAGCAGTCATTATCAGACTGGCAGCGGTGACGTGTCGATGGTATCCCGACTGTTGTCGAGAACCGCGAAGCGCTCGTCGCGCCGACATTCGAGCCAGTAGAGCAGCCGCTCCGCCCACCGGAGTTTTCGCGCCTTTTCCGGGTCGACCGTCGGATCATCGAAGTCCCACCCCGGAAATGTCAGTTCCGCGGCACCCAGGTGATCAGCCAGGAATGCCGCCCGGTCGCCGTCGGTGAACCCACCGAAGTTCCGTACCGGTGGCCGGGGTGCGGCTTGCGTTGTCGGGATCAGAGAATGCGACGCAAGTTGCGGAACGGTTTCCTCGATTGTCATCAGGTTGTCGCCGTGGGCGTGGACTGCGACTGGCACACCCTGCCTGGAAAAGGAGACGACCCGTTCCTCGTGTTTGTCGAGGTCGGTCACGACACAGTCGACGGGAACTCCCTTCGCGCGAAGCCGGTCGGCAGCAGTCGAGGCGGCCACGACCGCGTCGGCCGCACGGACCGTATCGAGGTCCGCTTCGAGAGACGGCCCGGCACCGGCGATTGCGACTGTCTGTCCCTGTAACCGGAGCGTCTGGAGGTCGAACGTTTCCCGCCCGTCGAGATGTCTGTAGAGGACGTCCCGGGCACGCTCGTCAGCCCCGCGGTCGTACCCGAAGTCGGCCAGAATCGACTCGTAGACCGGTTCCCAGAGTTCGAAGTTCATCGCTCGACCAGTAGCTGTCGCTCGATGTCCTTGCACCCAGATAATCCGGGTTGAGCCGAAATGGCACACTGAACTACCCCTGCCCAGGTGCCCTTTCGGCCTTCACCGTCCGGTTTTGGCCCCTCTGGCATAAGTTTTCCCTTAGGGGAAGGCCTGGCGACTTATAAAGGCGGGGCAGTCGGGAGAATCTGACATCCATGGCCGCTGTCGGCCGAACGCATCGACTGTGCGACGAGTCGGGCGAAAGGACCAACTGTGGGGAGGGGCCACGGGGACCATGCACGTCGGCATCGACACCGGGGGAACGAACGTCGACGCCGTCCTCGTTGACGACGGGATCCGTGCGTCGGGAAAGGTCCCGGGCGACCGTGACAACCCGGTCGAGCACCTCTTGGAGGAACTGCTCGACGGCCAGCAGGCAGTCGAACGCGTGGTCGTTGCGACGACACTCCTCTTGAACGCCGCAGTGCAGGAACGGCTGCCCGCGTGTACGAACGTCCTGGTTCCGGGCCCGGGATTGTCCCCCGAACGGGCCTTCCACGGCGAGGCAAACCACGTCGCAGCCGGCTGCGTCGACCACCGCGGACGCGTCACCGAGGAACCCGCATACGAGAGACGGCCCGCAACGGAGACGGTCGCCGTCACGGCGAAGTTCGGGACGCGCAATCCCGAACCGGAACGTGAACTCCGCGAAACACTCGACAGTGACGCCGCGTCGGTTGCGCTCGGCCACGCCGCCGGACCGGGGCTGAACTTCCCGGACCGTGCCGCGACGACGGTCGCGAACGCGAGGACAGCGGGAACCTTCGCGGGATTCGCATCCGAGATCGACGACGCGCTCGACACTGTCGGCGTCGACGCACCGGTCTACTATCTGAAAGGCGACGCGGCGATGCTCTCGGCAGACGCGATGGCCACCAGGCCCGCGCAGGCACTCCGCGCCGGCCCGGCCGCGAGCGCGCTGGGGCTGGTCGCCCTCACCGGCGTCGAGGACGCCGTCTGTGTCGATATCGGCGGCACGACCACCGACGTCACGCGCGTCACTGACGGTTTTCCGGTAACAGAACCGGTCGAGGCGGGGTCTCTCGAAACGGGGTACGACGGCGTTCGTGCGGTCGACCTCCCGCTCGGTGGGGACACGCGGGTCGCCGCGGACGGCCTGACCGGTCGGCGGGAGGGACACGCGTCGGCCTTCGGCGGCGACGAGCCGACGCTGACGGACGCACTCTCCGTGACGGGCGCTCTCGAAGATACCGGCGGCGCGCTCGATTCCGAGGCTGCCCGCACAGCCTTCGAGTCCTTCGAGCGCCCCCGCGCTGTCGCGGCCGGGGTCGTGGACTCGTACGTCTCCCGGGTCGCGGACGCCATCGCGTCGGTCGCGCCGAACGCGACCCGGCTCGTCGCTGGCGGCGTCCTCGCGCCGTCGCTGGCCGACAGGCTCGCCGACGCGGCCGGCATCGGCGAGTCACTCGTTCCCGACCACGCCGCCGTCGCCGGTGCGGTGGGGTGTGCGACGGCGCGCGTCAGCGTCGAGACTGGCATCCATATCGACTCCGCCCGCGGGACCGTGACGGTGTCCGCACTCGGGACCGAGACCGAACCGGTCGAGCGGGGTCGAACGTTCGACGACGATGAGGTCGCGACCCTCGCGATCGAGCGCGCCCGGGAGGCAGCGCGGCGGGCGGGCGCGCAATCGGACACCGAGATGCCCGTGAACGTCCGCCACACCCGGCGGTTCAACGTCGTCGAGAAGGCCCGCGTCGCGGGCCAGGTGGTCGACGCCACGGCCCAGGTCGAACCGGGACTCGGCGTGGAGTTGGGAGGTGACCGATGACGCTCGCGCTCTACTACCACGAGGACTACCTCCTGCACGAACACACTCCCACGCACCCGGAGCGGCGCGAGCGGTTGCAGTACACGATGGACCAGCTCCGGGAGGAGGGGCTGCTGGACTCGCCCGCGGTCGACATCTGTGCTCCCGAGCCCGCCTCGACGGCGGACCTCCACCGCGTCCACGACGGCGAGTACCTCGACCGACTGCGATACATGTCACGGCGTGGCGAGGGGCAGCTGAGCGTCGATACACACGTCTCCGAGCACGTCTGGGAGCAGGCACGCCTCGCAGCCGGCGGCGTCGCGGACGCAGTCGAGGCGGTCGCCACCGGGACCCACCCGCGGTCGTTCGTGATGGCGCGACCCGGCGGCCACCACGCATTCGCCGACGACGGCCACGGCTTCTGTTATCTGAACAACACTGCGGTCGCGCTCCGTCGCGTCCAGGCCACGACCGACGTCGATCGGATCCTCCTCTGGGACTGGGACGCCCACCACTGCGACGGCACCCAGTCGATATTCGCCGACGACCCGTCGGTGCTCGTGATGTCGACCCACCAGTCCGGGCGGACGCTCTTCCCTGGCACGGGGTTCGTCCGCGAGGTCGGGGCCGGCGCGGGCGAGGGCTACACGGTGAACGTTCCCCTCTCACCCCGGACCGGTGACGACGCCTATCTCCGGGTCGTCGAGGAGATCTTCGAACCCATCGCCGAGCAGTACGACCCCGACCTGCTGTTCGTCGAGGCCGGCCAGGACAACCATTTCACGGATCCCATCACCGACCTTGGCGTGACGGCACAGGGCTACGCCCGCCTGATGGAGCGAGCGGTCGACGCCGCCGACGAGCTGTGTGACGGCCGGCTGGCCGCCTCACTCGCCGGCGGATATGGTATCGAAGGCGGACTCCCGTACACCAACCTCGCGGTCATCGCGTCGCTGGCGGGACTGGAGACGTCGAACATCCGCGAACCCGCATTATACGAGCCGCCTTCGGCTAGCCCGGGCGTCGAACGCGTCATCGACCGGGTGAAAGAGCGCCACGGGGAGTACTGGGATTTCTGAGAGTTTTGGCAGACGTCAACTATCCCGACTCCGACGCTGTCGTGCCCGCGACGACACCGCCGATCACACCGAAGACGGCCGGATAGACAACTCCCGCCAACAGCACGGCGAGTAGCGGGTCGGGTCGGCCAGTCGCCGGCCCGGCCGAGATGGTGAACAGGAAGACACCGACCACCGAGAGGACGAGATAGGCCGGGACGACTGCCACGCCGGCCAGGACGCCATCACGCGACGTCTCGACTCCCTGGAACCGCGCGACAGCGAGGCCGGCAGCGAGCAACAGCGCTGGCGGGACGACGAACAACAGCGGCGTGAACCCCTGGTCGCCACCGATTGCGTTACCCGCCACGGCCACCGGCGCCCCGTCGACGACCGTCTCGACGAAGTGGCTGTTGTAGAACACCCAGCCGACGAGTTTGTAGACGGCCCCGTCCTCTCCGAGGAATTCGAGGAGCTGGCCGAGTCCCGACTCGCGGATGCGTCCGCTGGTAATGAGGTACGTCAGGAGGTAGCCGAGTATCCAGGCGACCAGGCCGGCAACTGCGCCGGCACCGATCGGGAGGTCGTCTCTATTGAGTCCTGATGACATTTCGTATCGGGGTCGGCGACGCGGGTGTAAGTGTCTTCGGGCCACAGGGCGAGTCGACCGGAGCGCCGGGAACGAGGCGGGAGAGACGGTTCCGTTCCGGTGTGGGCGTTCCGGCTCCGCGACCGTCCGTCTACGGGAGTTCCAGCGCGTCCGGAGTGTCTCCCCGGGTGACGTACACCTTCTCGACGCCCTCTCCGTGGAGAGCAGTCGCACACTCCCGGTTCTGGATCCGGCGGCGGACGGTTTCGGGATCAGTCACCCGCGCACCGGCGACGACGTCGACGCCGGCGTCGAATGCCGGCCCCGGCACGTGGGAGGCGGTCGCACCGACGAGGACGACTGGCGAGACGCCCACTGCTTCGAGCGCCGCGAGATAGCGGTCAGCGCCGCCGTAGATGAACACCGATCCCGTAACGAAACACAGGTCCGCCCCGGCGAACGCTGCCTCGCACTCCCCGGGTTCGAAGAGTTCGACTGTAACGCCGTCGGGCGCGTCGACCGATTCCGGGGGATCGCGCTCGACGACGCGCACTTCCAGGGCCTCGAACTTCCTGAATGCCGGGCCGAACAGTCCCACCGTCGCGATCGTCTCGACGTCCCCCGCGAGCGCGGCCATCGGATCGCCGGTCCGCCAGTCGATGTCGGGTGCCGACAGCGCGTTCGCCGTCGCGAGGCCGACCGCCCGTGCCAGGTACGTTTCGCCACCGGTTGCGAGACCCAGAAGCGTATCCACGGTCGCGGTCTCGAGATCGACGCCGACCTCGCAGACTGTCCCGTCGGGTCGGTGTGCGATCCCCGCCAGCGTCTCGATCCCGCTCGGTGGTCCCCCGGCCCCGCCTTCCGGATTGGGCACTTCGACCAGGATCAGGTCGTCGCCGACCGTCACACGCGGATCGTTCGCTGCCTCCGCGCGACCGGCGAGTGCGTCGGTCACACGCGCCAGGATGCCGATCACGGTCCCACACACCCCGTGTGCCAGTTCCCGTGTCCAGCGTCGATCGCCAGCCCTGCCGCGAAGACCGGCACCACGTGTGTCGTTCCCGCGACGTGGGCGGCAGTCTGGGATATTTCGTGGCGGTCGGCTTCGGTGAGGTCCGCCAACGCCCCGGTCACTTCGATCATTTCCGTATTCGGATAGCACCCGTGGTCGGTCTTGAATGCGTCGCCGCGATTCATACTGCAGGCTGTAAGCCTCTGAGGAATTTCGACCCCGAGGGTGGTCGAATATCCTCACGAAGTTAGAGCCGGCAGTATTACCGGACAGGGAGCACCGAGCGATGGAAAGACAGTTGCCCCCCGACGTTCGAGGGGTGGACATGCGCATCGCAGTGCCCAACAAGGGGCGCCTGCACGACCCGACGCTGGAGTTGCTCGAGCGGGCCGGCCTGCACCTCGTGAACGGTGCCGACCGCAAACTCTACGCCGACACGGTCGACCCGGACGTGACCGTCCTGTTCGCCCGGACCGACGACATCCCCGAGTACGTGGCCGACGGTGCCGCGGACGTCGGTATCACGGGTCTCGACCAGGTCCGGGAGTCCCAAGTGGACCTCGTGGAGTTGCTCGATCTCGACTACGGTGTCTGTCGGATCGTCCTGGCCGCACCCGAGGACGGTACCATCGACGCCGTCGCTGATCTCGCCGGAGGGGCCGTCGCCACCGAGTTCCCGAACATCACCCGGGAGTACTTCGCGAACCTGGCTATCGACGTCGATGTCGTCGAGGTATCGGGCGCGACGGAACTCACGCCCCACGTCGACATCGCCGACGCAATCGTCGATATCACCTCGACAGGCACCACGCTCCGGATGAACCGCCTGACAGAGATCGACGAACTCCTCGAATCGTCGGTTCGGCTGTTCGCTCGGCCCGAGACCGCGGGCGAGGAGAAGGTCGAACAGATCGCGACCGCCCTCGGATCGGTACTGGCTGCCGAAAACCGGCGCTACCTGATGATGAACGTTCCCGAGGACCGCCTCGATGCCGTCAGGGACGTGATGCCGGGGATGAGCGGGCCGACCGTCATGGATATCGCGGGCACCGAGTGGGTCGCCGTCCACGCAGTCGTCGAGGAACGGGAAGTCTTCGAGACGATATCCGCACTCAAGGAGGTCGGCGCGAGCGACATCCTCGTTACCGAGATCGAACGACTCGTCGAGTGAGTGCTACGCCAATCCGTAGCAGTCTGTCCCCACCGAGCAGCTACGACTGCTGGCGGACGAAGAGCCCGCCGCCCACGAGCGATAGCGAGACGAGCACGACCACCACCTGGAGTTCGCCGACCCAGTAGGGTACCCACGGGAGTCCGGCCTGGAGGCCGACCACTGCGGGTGTCAGGAGCGGGATGTCGCCGCTGTCGGGTTCAGCCCGTCGATCACCGCCCTCGGCATCGACGCCGTGACTGGGAACGCCGATGCGTTCGCCGACCGGAACGCGGTCGGCCTCGTAGGGCACGTTCTCCGTCGAGACGCTCCAGACGACCCGGCCCTGTTTGTCGACTTCCAGAACCCGCTCGTTCATGGTGTCGGTGACGAGCGTGTGCCCGCTGGCGAGCCGGTCGGCGTCCCGGGGCCAGTCGAACCCGATATCGCCGGCCGACTCGAGGGTCCAGACCGGCTCCCAGCCGTCGTCGGTCCGGTGGAGTTCGACGACGCGGTCGTTGTCGCTGTCTGCCACGAGCACGACGCCGTCCCCGAGCCAGTGGGGGTTGTGCTGGTGGTTGATGACAGCGGGATCACCACAGCGCACGTCGCCATCGCTGTTCCCGCTGTAGTCGTCGAGCTGACTGTTCTGCGTGCAGGTGGCGTCGTCGGTGCCCCGGTCCTCGTTGATGACTTCGACGACCCCGGCACCGCGCTCGACGACCACGAGCTGGTTGGCGTTCCGGACCGACACCAGAAAGCGGCCGTCCCCGATGTGCTCGACGTCGTTCATGTGGAGCCAGTCGACCCGGGTCGGGTCCGGCGGCGCGTCGTAGAGCTCGCTGGCGTTCCACTGCCAGACGACCTCGCCATTCTCGACGACGAGGAGCCGTTCGTACTCCATGTCGACGACCGCGAACCCGCCGTCTGGCAGCGGATCGATGGCGTGGACCTCGCTGTTGGTCTGTGTCCCGACGGGGAAGCTCCACTCCTCGATTACCGCCGGGGACCCGTCACCGGACTCGGGATCGAGTATTCTGTAGCCCGTGTGCGGACACGGGGACTCGAACCGGCCACACTCCTCGTAGCCACCCTCGATGAACGCCACCGCGACAGTCCCGTCTTCGAGGCGTTCGACCTCGAAGTAGCTCTCGGCCCCGGCGTGTCGCCAGGCGACGTCTGACCCGTTCAGCGCCTGGACGTTCCCGGCCGAGCGGAAGGCCTGCACGGAGACGACCGTCTCGTTGGTCCCCTCCCCGGCGACATCCCGCGGCGGGGCGAGGGCCGCGCTCGCGGCGAGTGTCACCACGAGCAGGGCCACGCCGGCTGCCACGAGCACCGTCCCGCGGTCCCGTTCCATGTCGAATACCACTGGCGAACTGACGTATGAGCTTTGTGTTCGGCGTCACTCCCCCATGCTCAGACGATGCCGAAGATGTTGTTCAGCGGGAGGAACAGTGCGACGGAAAACGCAAAGTGCAGCAGCGCCAGGACGACGGCCGTCTGCCACTCGAGTTCGTAACTCCAGCGCACGGCCAGCACGTCGGCACAGAGCGTCATCGCGATGGTCACGGCCGGACCCCACTGCTGGAGAACGAAGCTCACGACGGCCGGGACTGCGGCGGCCCGCGCGGCGTACTGGGTGGGTACGTCGCCGAGGAAGAACGTCGCCGCGAGGTGGAGTGTCACCGCATAGAAGATGACGGCCACGAGGAAGGTGACCACGAGCGCGAATATCCCGCCACCAGTCAGCCCGACCGACGTCTGGAGCATACGATCACTTCGCGCGTCGCTGGCTTGTAGGCTGTGTTCGAGAGGAGAGGGGCGTCCTACTCGAGGAGGCCGAGGTCCTCGAGCCGCGAGACGATCTTGTCGACGGCCTCCTCGGCGTCCTCGGGCTGTTTCCCGCCCGTGATGACGAGCTTGCCCGACCCGAACAGGAGCGCCACGACGTCGGGGTCGTCCAGCCGGTAGACGAGTCCGGGGAACTGCTCGGGCTCGTACTCGATGTTCTCCAGACCCAGTCCGATCGCGATGGCGTTGAGATTGAGGTTCCGCCCCAGGTCCGCTGACGTGACGATGTTCTGGACGATGATTTCCGGCTCCTCGTCGACCTGGATGTTCAGGTCGCGCAATTTGTCGAAGACGATGCGCAGACTCTGGTGGACGTCGTCGGTGCTCTTGGCACCCGTACAGACGATCTTGCCCGACCGGAAGATGAGTGCCGCCGATTTCGGCTCCTGTGTCCTGTAGACGAGGCCGGGGAACTGCTCGGGGTCGTAATCGGCCCCCTCGAGGTCCATCGCCACGCTCTGAAGGTCGAGCTCCTGCCCGATTCCAGTCGACGCGACGACGTTTTCGATGTTGATTGTCTCCTTTGGATCGACCATGTCTCGACTTAAACGTCGTATTTAAACTATATAAAGGTTCGTGGCATGACCTCGTCGGATACCACCCTGACCTATCATGGATATTATGACTACGTCTTAAATATTGCCGCATCCAGCGCGTATAAACGGATCGTTGGTGGGGGCGAGTGACCGACGGCCCGTGGACCGATACGCTGATGGGTCGGCCACGACGGAGTGCGGATGTGTACGTCCTCGAACTGGGTGGGCAAGACGACGACTTCGCGGTCTTCGAGGCCGAGAGCGCCGCGTCGGGCGTCGAGTCGGTCGCGCCGGGGCTGGCGACAGCCGACGCTGTCACCGACCGGGTTCGGCATCTCGCGTACACGCGGCGCGCGAGCGAACTCCTCGGGCGTGGCGACCCCGAGGTCGCGAGCGCGCGGTCGCTGCTCGAGACGGCCGGGATCGACCGGTCGGGGACGGTCGCAGTCCGAGCGGTGGACGTCCGCGGACAGACCGGCGTCGACACCCAGCACGCCGAACGCGAACTGGGGGACGTTCTCGTCGAGCGGGGATTCGCCGTCGACCTGACGGACCCCGACCACGAACTCCGGGCACTGTTCGCGGAGGGGACCTGCGCGCTCGGGTGGCTCGTCGCCGAGAGCGTCCGCGACTACGGCGACCGGAAGCCGACCGACCGTCCCTTCTTCCAGCCCGGCAGCATGGATCCGCTGCTGGCACGGGCACTCGCCAATGCTGCCGGTGCTCGTCCCGGCGCGACGGTGCTGGACCCGATGTGTGGGACCGGTGGCATCCTCATCGAAGCGGGTCTGGTCGGTGCGCACGCCCTCGGGGTCGACGCGCAGGCGAAGATGGTCCGCGGAGCCCGGGAGAACCTCGCCCACTTTCTCGACGACGACTGGAGTGTAGCACGTGGCGACGCCCGCTCGTTGCCCATCGCCGACGGGGCCGTCGACGCCGTCGTCTTCGACGCGCCCTACGGCCGCCAGTCGAAAATCGAGGGCCGCCTCGACGCGCTGGTGCTGGGGGCA
>JAHENO010000079.1 GCA_018609945.1 Haloarculaceae archaeon
CATCGCGCCGGACCTGCCCGGATTCGGGCACTCCGACCGGCCGCCGCTCCTGTACTCGGCGTCGCTGTACGCGACGTTCGCCGGCGACGCCATCGAGGACCTGACCGACGAGCGGCCGGTCGTCGTCGCCTCGTCGCTGTCGGGCGCGTACGCCGCGATGGGCGCCCGCGACGCCGGCGTGGAGAGACTGGTGCTGGTCTGTCCCACCGACACCTCGATGGGGGGGCGGCGGACCTGGCTGCGGTCCATCGTCCGGACACCGGTGATCGGGCAGGGATTGTTCAACCTCACGGTCAGCAAGCCCGCAATCCGCTACTTCCACGCCGATCACGGGTACTACGATACGGCCAATCTCACGGACGAGGTGGTCGACTACGAGTGGACCACTGCACACCAGCCCGGCGCCCGGTTCGCGCCCGCGTCGTTCATCAGCGGCTTCCTCGACCCCGAGGAGGACCTCGACGACGTCCTTGCGGACCTCGAGGTCCCGATCACGCTCGTGTGGGGCCGGGAGGCCGAGATCACCCCGCTCACACAGGGGCGGACGCTGGCCCGGCGCGCCGACGCGCGCCTCGTCGTCTTCGACGAGTCGTTACTGTTGCCACACGTCGAACACCCCGACCAGTTCGTCGACGCCGTCCGGGGTGACGTTGCCGCGGAGGGCGACGGGTAGCCTCGGAACCGCGTTCGGCTACCGGTCCGGGTCTGTCACGTCCGCGCACCTCGGGCGGCGGGTGCGGCTCACCCGAACACGAGAACGGCACTGTGAATCGTCACCGCCAGCGTGACCGCCGCGAAGAGGCCCAGAAAGAGTGCGGCGTTGGGGTCCGAGAGCAGCGCCCACGCGGCGGAGTGTAAAGAGGGGGTCTCCCGCGCCGGACCTGGCCTCGTCGGGGCGACCGCTGTCCGTCAGTCGAGGATATCGGAGACACGACGTGGCTCGCCGGACAGCGCCGGGTCCTTCTCGATTATTTTCAGCACCTCGTGGTCGGTGACCTCGGGATAGGCCTTGCCGATGGCGTCCTCGATGAGCGACTTCTCAAGGCGGAACTCCGTTCCCTGGTATATCACGTCGACGCCGCGCTCGTCGAAGGAGAGGACAGTCATGGCCATCCGTACGTGGTTCGTGACCAAAAATGTACAGACGCGACCGAGACTGCAAGTCGGTACAGCGGTCACTTTCGGTCCACTGTCAGCGTCAGGGACAGGTCCGCACCGCCGGCCAGCGCGGCGACGAAATCCCGGTCGAAGTCGGCGGCCGCGGCGTCGGCCTCGACCATGACCGTCCGGTCGTCGATGTACTCGCTGGTGCGACAGACGAGGCTCCTGTCGCTGGAAAGGAGCAGGTCGGGGTCTCCGCGCCCCTCGACGTGCTCGGTATAGCCAGCGGCCTCGAGAGTCGCGACGATCCTCGCGTCGGCCGACCGGCAGGCCTCGACGAATTCGGGATCGAAGTCCCCCGGCGTCCGGCCGGCGTCGACACCCAGGATGCAGTCGCCAGCGGGCGTCAGATAGTCGTCGCTCGTCACCTCGAACGTGCTCGCGTGTCGGGCCGAGACGTGCTCGTGGCCGCTCGCGCGGACGACCTCCTGCATGGATGGACGTGTGTCCGGGAGCCACTTGAGCGGGCAGGTTAGGACCGGCGCTGCTCGATCCCGACCTCGACGTCGGAGCCACTGACGTAGGCCGCCACGCGAACGCCGAGCAGGCTGATCAGGATCGACGCGAGGATGAACAGCGCCAGGTGTGAGCCGGACGCGAGCCTGAGGCCGTCGATGGCGACCGGACCGAGCTCGGTCGACGGGATCGACACCGTCTCGAAGACGCCAGACCGTTCGAGGAAGTACACGGCGAACCCCCGGACAGCGAGCCCGACGGCGAGGGCGACGAACGGGAGATTCACGTACGCGCTCCCGAGTTCGTCGTCCCGGATGAGTTCGTCGATGAGCCGGCCGGTGCTCGCTGCCAGCGCCGCGGCGGTCAGCCAGGGGACGCTGTGGTAGGCGAACCGCATCGCGAGGATGAACTCGCCGAGCCCCTCCGCGTCCATCCCGGACACCCCGAGCGCGCCCGCGAACAGTCCGACGAGCGCCAGGCCGACCCCGACGACGTAGGTCACGAGCGACACCTGCCCGGAGTACAGCGCCTCGCGCGTCCCGGCGGGGACGCGAGCCACGAACGCGTCGATTCCCAGCCCCTTGTAGAGCAAGAAGAGCCCGACAGCGGCGGCGATGGCGCCGACCGCGACCGTCGGGCTGTCCGCGACGAACAGCAAAACGGGGAACGCGAGCAGTGCCGCTCCGAACGGGATGAGAACCGACTTGCGGAGTTGCTCGTCGGCGAGGAACTGCTTGAGGAGGTAGTAGGTGGACTCTATGTCGCGGGCCTGCCGGACCACCACCCGGTCGACGGCGTCGACGGTCACGCGGCTCTCGACGATGGGAACCAAGCGCTCGTCCTCCGCGCTGTCGACGACCACCACCGCCGACTCGGGGTCGTACTCGTCGATCAGTTGTTCGACCTGGCGTGCCACCTCGCGGTCACCGGCGACCGATTCGCCCGCGACAGAGACGACTGCGACGACCGCGTCGTCGATATCGCGGGCCACTCGCAGGCCCTCGAGGAGGCAGTTGACCCGGCTGTCTTCGGGGTCGTCGACCCCCAGCGTCGTGACGAGCGACTCGACGGGCTCCCGACCCACGACCGGGGGTTCGATGTCGAGGGCATCGCCGCGGTGGAGGCAGACGACCAGCGTGCTCACGGCCGAATTCTAACGGCTGGAACATAAAAATCCTCCCGCACCGTCGACCTGCAAACCGGTCGTCGATCACGCGCCACGGAACTCTTCGATACCTTCGTCGGTCACGACCGAATCCAGCAGCCGCGTCGGCGTCGCGTCGTAGGCCGGATTGTCGATCTCGAACCCGCGGGCGGGTTCGAGCATCACCTCGCTGGCCGGGCGGCGTTCGTTCTCGAAGACGAACCCGCTGTCGACGAGTTTGGCTGCCGAACCGACGACCGTGACGGGCACGCCGACGTCCGCCGCGGCCGTGGCGATGGGATAGGTGCCGACGCGGTTGTAGAGGCTGTCATCGACGATACAGCTCATCCCGAAGACGACGCGGTCACACTCGGGGAGGCAGTGGCCACTCGCGGAGTCGACCACCAGGTGCGTCTCCACCGCGTCGATGTCCGCGAGCCGGCGTGCCATCTTGCGTCCGAGGTAGCGTGGGCGCGCCTCGGTGACGTAGACGGTGAACGTCGCGCCGTCGTCGACGGCGGTCTCGATGGCCGAGAGCACCGTCGACGAGTAGTCGTGAGTGAGGAGCGTTGCCTCGCCGGCGAGTAGTTCCGCGGCCCGCTCGGCGGCCCGCCGTTTGCCCCTCTCCACGCGCTCGATGACGTCCTCGATGGCGCCGAGAGTCAGTTCCTGTGCCTCGGCGACCGTCCCGGGGTCGGCGGCAGTGACGGTCGCGACGATTTCGCGCTGGGTATTGTGCAGCGACGCGTGCGAGGGGTTCGCACGCCGGAGGATGCTGCTGTTGCGATCCAGCGATTGGAGGTACTCCTCGACGGTCGGAAACTCCCGCTCTGTGAGTTCCCGGAGCGCACGCGCTGCCTTGACCGCGACGACCGAGGAACTGTGCGTCTGCATGTCCGCGATCTCCTCGGCTGTCTCGTCGATCATGCCTCGGCAATCGCGTCGCCGCGACAAATGGCTTTCCCGGCTACCCTTTGATGTTGCAGACCGGAAAGGTGCGGGCCACGCGGTCGCCGATACCCAGCGCGTCGGAGACACGGACCACCTCGTCGACGTCCTTGTAGACGCCGGGGGCCTCCTCGGCGACGGTCGCCCCGCTCTGTGCCTTGACGTAGACGTGGTCCTGCTCGCGCAGGTCGTCCATCACGTCCTCGCCCCAGTACTCCTGTTTGGCCTGGGTGCGCGACATCAGGCGCCCGGCACCGTGGGCGGTCGAGCCGAACGTCTCGCCGAGCGAGTGTTCGCCCCCCCGAAGCACGTAGCTGCCCGCACCCATGCTCCCGGGGATGATGATGGGCTGGCCAACGTCCCTGTAGACCCGCGGGACCTGCGGGTGGCCCGCGGGGAAGGCCCGCGTCGCGCCCTTCCGGTGGACGAACACCTCCCGGTCGGTCCCGTCGATGTCGTGGACCTCCCGCTTGGCGATGTTGTGTGCCACGTCGTACAGGAGGTCCATCCCCATCTCCTCCCACGGGGTGTCGAACACCTGCTCGAAGACCCGCCGGGTGCGGTGCATGATCAGCTGGCGGTTCACCCACGCGAAGTTGATCGCCGCACACATCGCCCGGTAGTACTCCTCTGCGAGATGGGAGCCGGCGGGCGCGGCCGCCAGTTCCTTGTCGGGCAGCCTGTTCAGCAGGCCCTGGTGGGTCTGCTCGATCTCGCGGAGGTAGTCCGTGCAGACCTGGTGACCCAACCCTCGCGACCCGCAGTGGATCAGGACGACGATCTGATCCTCGGAGAGACCGAAGTCCGCGGCGACGTCACTGCGGTAGATGTCGGTCACGCGCTGGACCTCCAGGAAGTGGTTGCCGCTGCCGAGGCTACCCACCTGGTTCTTCCCGCGGTCCTTTGCCTCCTTCGAGACCGCGGCGGCGTCTGCCTCGGGTCGGCGCCCCTCGTCCTCGCAGTGAACGAGGTCGTCCTCCACGGCGAAGTCCTGTTCGAGGGCCCAGTCCATCCCGCGCTCGAGGATGGCCTCGACGTCCGCCATCGCCCCCTCGTAGACGCCGCCGCCGCCCAGCCCCGAGGGGATGTTGGCGAACAGTTTGTCGACGAGTTCCTCCTCGCGCCCCCTCAGATCCGCATATATGAGGTTTGTTTTCATCATTCTCACCCCACAATTAATGTCATAGCCCACAGCTCCGGGGCTAATACAGCCATTTTCGGCGTCGAGAGCTGCGACCCCGCCGACGGGGAAGCCATAGCCCTGGTGGCCGTCGGGCATGCAGACGGCGTACTTCTGGATGCCGGGGAGGTGAGTGGTGTTTTGCAACTGCTGGAGAGTCTTGTCCTGTTTGATCTCCTCGAGGAGGCGCTCGCTGGCGAGGACGCGTGCCGGGACGCGCATCTCGCCGGACTGCGGGATTTCCCAGACGTAGTCCCGGACCTTCTCGAGCGTGACGGAACCGGCGTCGAACGTGGTCATACCACACACTCCGCCGGGGACGGAAAAGAAGGTTGTGTGCGGGGCCAGCCATCCGGAACCCACGACACAACGCTTTTTTCCCGGCGGGGGTTCGCTTGGGGCATGAATCCGCTCGCAGTCCCCGGAGCCGCGACGACACCGACGCCGGGAGGGTCCGTGGCGTCGCCCGGATGGGTCCCGGCCTGGGTGCCCGAGTGGGTGGTGCCCATCGTCGCGTCGCTCGTGGTGCTCGCGCTGGCGTGGCTGGTCGCACGCCTGCTGGTGCGACTGCTCGGCAGGCGGCTGGCCCGCCAGTTCGAGCGCCCCAGCCTCACCCGGACCGCACTCCGGGGCATCAAGCTCGGGGTCTTTCTGTTCGCGTTCCTGATCGTGCTCCGGATCAACGGCCTCGACCTGGGCAACATCGCGCTGTCGGTGACTGTCTTCTCGGCGGTGGTCGGTGTCATCCTGGCCCCGGTCGTCGGGAGCCTTATCAGCGGCATGTTCCTGCTGGCCGACCAGCCCTACGAGATCGGCGACATGATCGAACTTTCCGGGGAGGGTGAGGGGAGGCGCGGGTTCGTCGAGGACATCACCCTCCGGTACACGAAGATATTCACTCTCGACAACACGTTCCTGGTGGTCCCCAACGGGAACATCCGCGAGCGAGACGTGATCAACTACTCGGCCGAGGACCCTCGCACGCGCCAGACGCTCGACGTACTGGTCACCTACGAGAGCGACATCGAGGCGGCCCAGCGGTTGATCGAGAATAGCGCCCGCGCGACCGACCGGGTCATCGAGGGGGGGCCGCGCATCCGCGTCGGCGCGGCCCGCTATCCCGCCCACCCCGACTGTCTCATCGGCACCTTCGGGGACCACGGGGTGCTCTTGCGGCTGCGCTACTGGGTGGACGAGCCCTACCGCCTCCAGACCGTCCGCTCGGAACTCCAGGAGCGCGTCTGGGACGCCCTCGCGGAGGCCGACGTCGAGATCGCCTACCCGCACTCGCACCTGTACTTCGACGAGACGAGCGGCGAGCTGGAGGTCGCGATGCGAGAGGCGGCGCGGCCGGCCGAGCGCCCCGCCAGTGAAGGGAGTGCCATAGAGGAGGCCGGCCCGAATTCCGAGTCCGGGTAGCTCAGGGGGAGACGGTGACGACCTCGCAGTCGAGTCCCTCCTCGAGGAACCGCTCGATGTCGGGGTCGTCGATGAGCCGCCGGATCATCTGCCGCCACCGGCCGGCCTGTTTCTTCCCGATGACGACGACGTCTGCGCCCTCGGCGACGACTTCCTCGAGGATCGTCTCCTCGACTAGCAACCCGTTCCGGACGACGTAGCGGGTGTTGGAGAGTGGC
>JAHENO010000080.1 GCA_018609945.1 Haloarculaceae archaeon
CTCCGGTATCCTGACGGTCAAGGCCGGCCTCGGCGTCTGGCCGGCGATCCTTGTCGCGACACTGTTTACGGCTGCGTTCGGTGCAGTGATCGCGGTGCCGGCGTTCCGGGTTCGTGGTCACTACTTCGCGCTCGCGACACTCGCTATCGGTGAGCTCATCCGGATCGTGATCAACAACTGGGTGTCGCTCACCGAAGGTCCGTTCGGGCTGACAGGGATTCCCTCCCCCGCGCTCCCGGTGGTCGGTGCGATCGACAGCCGCCTCGAGTTCTATTACGTGACCCTCGCCATCGTGGTCGCCGTCGTCCTCGGGTTCCTGCGGCTGTTGCGGTCCCCGTTCGGCCGGTGTCTGCGGACCATCCGTGACGACGAGGACCTCGCCGAGGCACAGGGATTGCACCTGATGCACTACAAGGTGACCGCCTACGCCATCTCGGCGGGCATTGCTGGCGTCTCGGGGGCGCTGTTCGCCCACTACCAGCACGTCATCGGTCCCGACAACTTCGAGATCCACTTCATGGCGGAGATGCTGGTGATCGTCATCGTCGGCGGCTCGGGTGTCATCGCCGGTCTCATCGTCGGCCCTCTCATTTTCATCCCGCTGCCCGAGTTCCTCCGTGCTCTCAATCAGCTCGGCGGCGAGTCCGGATTCGTCGACGCGCTCAGCGAGTCCCGGCTGCTCGTGTTCGGATTGCTGCTGATCGTCATCGTCATCAAGGCTCCCGAGGGCCTGGCAGGTCGGGTGAAGGCAGCCCTCGAACGCCGGGCCAAGGCTGTCACTCCCGACAGGCCACCGCCGGAAGAAGGAGGTGACGAGTGATGGCGCTGCTCGAGGTCGATTCACTGACGAAGCATTTCGCCGCAATCACTGCCGTGGACGACGCGACGTTCGAGGTCAGAGACGGCGAGATACTGGGCCTGGCCGGTCCCAACGGTGCCGGCAAGACGGTGACGTTCAACTGCATCACGGGCCAGCTCCAGCCCGACGCCGGAACAGTGACCTTCCGCGGGGAGGACATCACCACCTATCCGCCCGACGCGACGGCCCGGGCGGGCATCGGGAGAACCTTCCAGGAGGTCCGCGTCTACGGCGATCTCACAGTCCGCGAGAACTTGCAGTTCGCTGCCCAGGACAAGGGCATCGGCCGGATGGTCGCCTCCATCGTCTCCGGGACAGCCGCCACGGAGGTGGAGGCGGGACTCGCCGAGCAGGCAGACGGGATGCTCGAGACTGTCGAACTGGACCACTTGGCCGACGAACCAGCCTCGTCGCTCTCGTACGGTCAAAAGAAGATCCTATCGTTTGCAGCGGCACTCTTGACCCACCCCGAACCGGACCTGATCATGCTCGACGAACCGATGGCTGGCGTCAACCCGACGATGATAAACCGGCTCGCGGAGTTCGTTCGAACGTTCCGCGAACGGGGCAAGACGTTTCTGCTCGTCGAACACAACATGCGGCTGATGACCGACCTCTGTGACCGGATGGTCGTCCTCGATGCCGGGACGCCCATCGCGTCGGGCCCACCCGAAGAGATACAGGAAAACGAACGCGTCGTCGAGGCATACTTCGGGCCCTGATATGTCCGACACCCTGTCCCAGAGCAGTGATGCCGCGGAGCGGGATGATGACGGGGAGGGATCCGAACGGACGGACACCTTGCTCGAACTGCGTGACGTCCGCTCCGGGTACGATGGCTCCGAGGTCCTCCACGGCATCGACATGGCGGTCGACAGTGGTGACATCGTGGCCGTCGTCGGACCCAACGGTGCCGGCAAGTCTACGGCGTTCAAGACGATTTTCGGCCTCCTGACGCCGACGACCGGCGAGGTTCGGTTCGGCGGAGAGGTAATAAACGGATACGATCCGCCCGAACTGCTCCGGCAGGGGTTGTGTTACGTCCCGCAGGGTCGGTCGACGTTCCCGGAACTGACCGTCGAAAAGAACCTCCAGATGAGCGCCTACCTGAAGGATACCATCGCGGACGACCTGGACCGGGTCTACGATCGGTTTCCAGCCCTCCGGGAGAAGCGAACGGACAAAGCCAAGACGCTCTCTGGGGGGCAACAGCAGATGCTGGAGATGGCTGGCGGCCTGATGATGGACCCGGACCTGTTGTTGCTGGACGAACCCTCGCTGGGTCTCGCACCCCAGATCACCGAAGGGGTCTTCGACCGGATCCAGGCGCTCAACGACGACGGCATGACCTTTCTCATCATCGAACAGAACGCCCGCAGGGCGCTCAGGGCGGCACACCGGGGGTACGTCATCGACCAGGGTGAGATCGCACTGTCCGGTGACGCCGACGCGCTGCTCGACGACGGCGACGTCCAGCAACTCTATCTCGGCGGTGCTCCCACGGCCACCGACGATTGATAGTGTCGGTCGTGAATCCGCCAGTCAGTAGCTGTGGGGCGGCGGTCCTCGCACGCCGTTTACGATCAGCCAACTGATAGCTCGTTTTCGTGTTTAAGAACCACAGCGAGGAACGGAGCGATCTCGTCGAAATTCGCGCCCCGTCGAATCTGCCCGGTGTCAGGATCCCATTCGATGTAGCTGTTCGCAGTGAGTTTCGGCAGGTGGCAGTGGTACAGTACCGTCCGCAGTTCGTCCGGGTCCTCGTCGTACGTCGCCAACTCCTCCGGCGAGAAGGCGTCCCTGTTGCGAGCACCGTGATCGGATAGCTCGAAGAGGATCCGGCGGCGGTACGGGTTGCGCAGCGCTTCGAACACGTTGTCGAGCCTTGTCGAATCGGCGGGATATTTCATTATCAATCGTCCTGGACGAATCCGGCGGCTCTATGATCCGTTCGAGCCCGAGTTCCCGAATCGCGGGAGATGGTGGTGGACGTCCTGAAGTGGGGTCTCGACCCGGCCGGCGGTCGTGCTCGTGGTCATCTGTTCGTTACGGAGCGTGCGGTCCACGGGCCCGGGATACCGTTCGGACGGTCGTTCCAGTACAAGTTGTATTCTCAATACCACGATTGGCTGCACGTTCTGACGGAGGTATCAATAAGCTCATGGCGAAGCACTTCGGTATCCGGTCACCCGTCGAACACTGTCGCCAGGAGTTTCCGGTGGGCTGCCTGGAGGTGTTGGTACAGCGTCGACGGCGCGATGTCCAGCGAGTCGGCAAGCTCTCGTGCGGTCGTGTCCCGCGGGGCGTTGTAGTATCCGGCGAGGAAGGCTGCGCGCAGGGCGGTCAGCTGTTTGTCGGTCAGGCGGTCAGCGACCCGTCGGCTGATCCCCGCCGCCGAGCGGTCGGAGACATCGACGATCCGCTTCGAGATCAGTTCTGCAGTCGGAAACGCGCCTTCGAGCACCGTCATCGCGTCCCGCGGGGAGGTCGCCGCCGGAAAGCGGGCGGTAATCGTTCCGGTACCGTCCGCAGCTCTCGCCGTCCGGATCGTCGCGCCGTATTCGGTGAGCACCCGCAGGGCCGCCTGGGCTTCCCGTATTGTACACTGGAGGAACAACCGGTCGCTGTCGGTTGCGATGACGCGCGCGTCGGTGACAGCTGGCACGTCGAGGAGGGTGGCAACGGCGTCGTCCGGAGCGTCCGTGACCGTGACGTATTCTATCACCTCGTCGTCGGTCGGCACCACCCCTTCGACGCCGAGAGTCGCGTCGAGCCTCTCCGCGGCGTGCTGGAACCACGTCTCCGTGTCCCGGATCGCGACCCTCAGTTCGACGGCCGTCTCCCCCAGCAGTAGCTGGCGGTTGTTGGTCGCGTTGATGACGAACCCGACGACCCGGCCGAGGGTCTCGAGAGCGGTCTGTTCGCGGTCGCCGAAGCCGTCAGGCGTCGGCTTCTCGACGACCAGTGCACCGAAGACGGTGTCGGCATACGCCAGTGGAACTACGAGGCAGGCGTGGGCGCCGTTCGACACCAGCCCGGTTCGGAGTCGGTCGGGGAGTCGCTCGTGGTCTTCGAGTCGCTGGATCAGTCGGGGGGCGTTGTCCTCGATGGCGGTCGCGACAGGATTGGGGACAGGTAACACCCCGTCGGCCCCGGGAAGCGACTCGATGGACTCGCCCCCCTCCCCGACACCAGTCCGGAGGACGACGCTCTCCGGGGACGAATCCCGTTCCCCGATCCATGCGCCCACGTAGAACTCCGACGTGGCGAGCTGTTCGCAGACGGTCTCCCCTATTTCCGACCGTGTGGCTGCGTCGACCAGGGCCTCGATGGTGTCCTCGACGAGCACGTTGATCCTGTTCAGCGTCGCCAGTTCGTCGCGCTGCCGTTCGAGTTCGCGACGGCGGGCACGGCGCTTTTCCAGTTGGTCGACCCGCTGCAGCGCCGTCTGGACGTTCGCCGCGAGCACGCGCCCCAGCGAGACGTCGATCTCGTCGAAGGCTCCAACCTCGGTCGACGAGGCGTTCAATACCCCGTACTCCCCCAGCGGCAAGACGAGTTCGCTCCGGACCCGCGTCTCGGGGTCGTACACCTCCTCCTCGGTGGTGATGTCGTCGTACACCCGGTAGTCGCCGTCGCGGAAGATCCGCCCGACGAGGCTTCCCTCGACCGGAAAGGACGGGGGTTCGCCGTACTCCTCGACGCCCGGCTCCGTCCACGCGACCGGTTCGAGCGCCTCCCGTTCGGGGGTGTACAGCCAGAGGCCACTCAACCGCAATCCGATGATACGCCTGGCCGCGTCGACCGCGATGTGGCAGACGTCGTCCCGCGACTCGGCATGCATCAACTGTCGCGTGGCGTCGTGCAGGTCACGGAGGGCCTGTTCCCGTGCGTTCTCCGCCTGCCGATGGGGGGTTCCGGCAGTCAGCCGATGGCCGGAGGCCGCCGACTGTCGCGACACCGGGAGCCACCACACCCGACCACGGGCGCCGACTTTCTTCGTGGCTAGGACGTCTTGCTCGGCGAGGCGTGTGAGTTTCTCGTGTGCGGTCCGACGAGGACAGCCGAGTGCTTCGGCGACCTCGGGAGCGGTAAGCGGCGTTCCGGGACGCTCCTGTCGTTCGAACACCGCGAGGACCTCCCGAGGAGCGATCGTCGTCATTCCTCTCCCGGGCGAATTGTCGGCCACGAATGAAAAATATGCCGTCAACGGCAAGCGGAGCACGGTCTCCCTGTCCGTATCAATCCGGAACACTGGTTCACCACAGACGGCCGGGATGGAATCCGTGCCCTCCACCCTGCTCACTCGGAGCTTGCCTATCTTGCACTCTATTTCTGCTGGCTCCACTGATACGGGCTGGTGTAGCTATTTTTCCATCCGACCGCACGGTGTCCTGCAGGCAATCCGGTAACAGACTACTGCAATCCGTATGAGACGGGCAGATATCGCTGTTTTCCGAGTCGGCTGCCCGGGAACTGGCGAGGTTTCATCACCTGCGGGGGTGAACGGCACGCATGGGATACCACCTGGTCGACCCCGGCGAGATCGAACCGTTGCCGGACAGACCCTCCGAGACCCGTGACGTGAGCGACGCCGCCGGGATGGAGACCATCGGCATGCGCCTGTACCGCGTCGAACCAGGCGAGGACATCCCGCTGACCGGTCTGCACTACCACGACCGTCAAGAAGAGGCGTTCTACGTCCTCGAGGGACGGCTCCACGTCGAGACGCCCGACCGGGAGTACACCGTCGAGCAAGGCGAGATTTTCGTCGCGGAGCCCGAGAGCCCACACCGCGCGTTCAACGACGCCGGCGCGACCGACGACGTCACCGTGCTGGCTGTCGGGGCACCGTCGGTCAGCGACGGGCATCCGTACGACCCGTAGCTGTCCGGTCGGTCACACAGTTTCCCTGGCGAGAACCCCGAAGACTGCAGGCGGTTCTTGCTATGTCTCCCCAGAGTGGCGATCCAAACGCTGGGGGATTCGAACCTCCGACGTTATAGTCCCGGGCGGATTCGAACCGCCGTCAGCGGCTCTCTTTCGCGAACGGGAACCCGAACACGTCCAAAGGCCGCTATGATTGGCCGCTACACCACGGGACTGCGACCGGGTGTACCCGTCGCTCATACAAGTGCGTTACTCTCCAGGGGCCACAAAGCGTTTATTTGTCAGCTATCCTAAGTTCGACGCGTGGACGGAGAGATAGACCGCCGCCACGTCGTCGGCGGCCTGGCGGGAGCGTGTGTCCTGCTTCTCGGTGGGGTCGCAGTCACGGCGGAGCCACCCCGGGTCGTGAAAATCGAGAGCGAGTTCGGTGCAGTTCGCGAGCAAAGCGCCGACGTCGAGACCCGGATCGTCGTCGAGAATCCCAATAGCTGGGCCCTGCCAGGGAGTCACGCCATCGAGTACGGCGTCACGCTCAACGGCATCCCCGTCGCGAGCGGACGGGAGCAGGGGGTCCGAATCGGCTCCGGCCGGACGGTCATCGAGACCACGGCACGGTTCGACAACACGGCAATCCCGGAGTGGTGGCCGACCCACGTCAACGGCGGCGAGGAATCGCGGATGCGAACCCGGTCGAGGGTCGAGCTCGGCGGCCTGCCAGTCGGTGTGTCGCTGCCGGCCGAGGAAACCGACATCACGACGGATTTTCTGGGTTCGCTGGGCGAGATGGAAGCGTCGACGGTCGTGCTGGGCGACCGGGAGATCATGACTATCGGGGACCAGCGCGCCGAGTGGGGCGACGCCGACGGACGGCGGTCGCCGGTCACGTTCACGACCGAGGTAGAGAACGTCCACGACCGGCCCGTGGGCATCGACGGCACCGACTACGAGATCCGCATGAACGACGTCGTCGTCGGGTCGGGAAAGACGGACGACCCGATCGCGCTCGCGCCGGGCGAGTCGGGAGAATTCACCGTCGACGCGGCCATCGACACGCCGAAGATGCAGGAGTGGTGGGTCTCGCATCTCAGGAACGACCAGACGACTGACCTGGCCATCGCCGTCTACGCGGTCTCGGTCGAGGACGGGGAACGCCAGCGCCTCCCGGTGGCCATCCTCGACCAGCAGTCGACGTTCGAGACGGACATGCTCGGGACGGGCGAGACGGTCGTCGACCCCGTCGAGAGCGAGGCCGACCAAGAGTTCGCGGAACCGACTGTCCAGGGGACCGAGAGCGACTGGGGTGAGGTCCGGGACGACGAGACGGACATCGAGACGGCGGTCACGATACGGAACGACAACGACGAGGCGTTCTCGGAACTGTTGTCGGTCGAAATTACGCAGACGACATCCATCGCCGGCCTCACCGTTGCCTCGGGGACGGACGACATCGATTCGCTTCCCCGGGGAGTGGGCGAAATCGACCTGGTGTCGACAAAACGCCACGCGGTGGTCCCGGAATGGTGGGCCGCCCACCTCCGGAACGCCGAGCGGTCGGTTTCGCGGACCGAGGTCAGCGGCGAGGCGGACGTCACGGTGACGTCGCTCCCGCTGGACCTCGAGGATCGCGAGAGCACCGTCTCGACGGACCTGCTGGCCGACTTCGACCGCGACACCGGACAGACTGTCACTGCGGCCGGCACCGGCGTGGCGCTGTTCGTCGTCCACGGGACGACCGCCGAGTGGGTCGATCCCACGCCGGACCGCGGCCCGATACGCGTCCGGGCCGACATGGAGAACGTCAGTCCGGAGGCGCTGACCATCCGTAACATCGACGTGGTCGCGGACATCAACGGCGTGGTACTGACCGACGACCGCCTCCCCGCGGAATACGAGTTCGAACCCGGGGAACGCCGGACCGTCGAGTTGCAGATCACGCTCGACAACTCGAAGATGGAGGCGTGGTGGCCGACCCACATCCGACGGGACGAGGTATCCGAACTCACCCGCGAGGTCACGGCGACCGTCGAGGGAGACATCACGACTGAACGAACGACTCTGGAGTTCCTCTCGAATGCCGTCGAGGTCGAGACGAACCTCCTCCGGGGGTGATCGGGGTGCCGGGCGACTCGGGCCCGACCTTTCGAGAGCGTCCTCACCCTCCTCGCGGGACCCGCCGCGCTGGCAGTACCGGGTGTGCGTCGGCGTCGGTGTGCCTCGCTGTGCCAGGGACGCACCTGATCCAGCGACTGCAGCCAATTAGATTCAACAGAGTTTTGGATTAGATGCCCCTAATCCGGGACGAGATGACGCACGTCGAGCGGGGAGTGAGCGTGCCGTGACAGGCTGGCTGGAAGTGGCTCTCGTCGCCTTCGGTGCCCAGCTGGCGGTCCTGCCGGGCGAGAAGGTCCAGTTCATCATCGCGGGGCTCTCGACGCGGTACGATCCCGCCATCGTCGTGGCCGCGGCAGGGAGCGCGTTCGCTGGCTGGACCGCTGTGGAGATTCTCGTCGGGAGCGCCCTCCGGGGAGCCCTGCCCGGGCTGTATCTGGACCTCTTCACCGCCGGGTTCTTCCTGCTGTTCGGGGTGATGTTGTACCGGTCCGCGCCAGGGGCTGACGGGGCGGCCGGAGCCGCGCCCGAGACCGACGGGGGTGTCGCCGGCGACGTGACCGAACGCGACATCGCGGTGTTCGGCCGGCAGCTTCCCGCCCCGGTTGCGTCGTTCCTGGGAATCTTTTCGCTGATGGCCGTCGGCGAGGTGGGCGACAAGACGCAGTTGATCACGATCAGCCTCGCCGTGCAGTACGGCGCGACCCCGGCCATCTGGGTCGGCGAGATGCTCGCCATCCTCCCGGTGAGCCTCGCGAACGCCTTCTTTTTCCACCGGTTCGCACACGGGCTGGATGTACGGAAGGCCCACTACGCCGCAGCCGCGATCTTC
>JAHENO010000081.1 GCA_018609945.1 Haloarculaceae archaeon
AAGAACGGCTACCTCTTCCTGGCTCGCAGCGAGGACACCGCCGAGCGGTTCCGCGAGAACGTCCGGATGCAGCGGGACCTGGGCGCCGAGAGCGAGTTCCTGACGCCCGCGGAGGCGACCGAGCACTGCCCGGGCCTGCACGCCGACCACTTCGTCGCGGCGACGTTCAACGGCGACGACGGCATCGCGGACCCGAACCTGGCGGTCCAGGGCTACGCGGGCGCGGCCCGCGAGGCAGGCGTCGACGTTCGGACCAAGACCGGCGTGACGGACGTCCTTCGTGATGGCGACCGCATCCTGGGTGTGACAATCGACGGCGACGGAGGCGATGGACGGACACACGAGGCCGACTGCGTGGTCAACGCGGCGGGAGCGTGGTCGCCCCGGGTGGCCGCGATGGCCGGCGTCGACCTGCCCGTCTCGCCCCGGCGCCGGCAGGTGGCCGTCGTCGACCCCTCGGAGGCGGTTCCGGAGTCGGTGCCGCTGACGATCGATCTCGAAACGGGGTCGTACTTCCGGCCCGAGCGGGAGGGCGCGGCGCTGGTCGGGGGTCACTTCGGCGGCGAGGACCCCGAGGTCGACCCGGAGCGGTTCTCGGAGGACATGGACTTAGGCTGGGCTGCCGAGGCCGTCGAGCGGGCGGCCGACTACACCGCGTACTTCGGCCCGGAGACGCGCATCAAGCGCGGGTGGGCGGGGCTGTACGCCGTGACGCCCGACCACCACCCCGTCATCGAGGAGACGCTGCCCGGACTGGTGACGGCGACGGGGTTTTCGGGACACGGCTTCCAGCACGCGCCCGCCACCGGGCAGATCGTCGCCGAACTCGTCGTGGACGGTGAACCGCGGCTGGTGGACGTCTCGGACCTGGACAGCGGGCGCTTCGAGCGCGGCGAGGCGATGGTGGAACAGAACGTCGCCTAGGCATTTTGGTTGCCAGTGTCGTTGGAGATGTGACTGTGACCGTCAAGAACGGCCAGAAAGCCCCCGCCGGCTCGGGTCCCGGGACTTGCTGTGCGCTTCGCTCACTCCGTTCGCTGCAGTGCTTACTGCGTCCGGGTTCCCCGAGCCGGCGGCCCCTTTCAGTCCCGCCCGGCCGCAGCCACACACCTCCCCAGCCGATTGCGCTACTCGGCTCGCTTCGCTCGCCTGTGTTGCTCATCCCTCGCACGGTACTGTCGCTCGACAAGACTCGCGACAGCGCGCGCCACCACAGGGCCGGGAGCGCGTGCCGAGCGATAGCGAGGCCAAGCGACCCGGGGAAGGGCAGGACTGCCGTTGGGAGGGACTGAAAGGGGCCGGCCGTCCCGGCGCCGTGCGCCGGTTGCTCGGGAGAGCTTGCTCTCCCGGTGCTCGATCCCTCCCGGGCGATGTAAGTAACGCAGGGAGCGGAGCGACCGAGTAACGTGGTTCGAGAGACGAAGTCTCTCGTCATCCCGAAAATCTCCGATTTTCGGCGACAGCGAGCCCCGGAGCGGTCGAGCGGCCGGGGGCTTTCTGGCTAGTCCCAGTAGCCGTACCGTTTCCATCACCGATTCCTAGAGAGCGGCCGGGGGCTTTCTTGCCGGTCGAAGCGGTCCAGTCGCCTCCGGCATCGATTCCGATATCGAGAGTTCCGATTACTCCGAGAGCCACTCGCTGGCCTGCGGTTCCTCGGGATCGGTCGGAACCTCGACGAGCGCCGGTTCGTCCGAGCGGAGTGCCTCCCTGACGGTGGCCTGCATCCCCGAAAGCGTCGTGACCTGCTCGGCGGCCATCCCCAGCCCGTCGGCGACGGTCCGGAAGTCGATCCGGTCGCCGCTCCAGCCGTAGGCGGGCGGCTCGAACCCGTAGGTGCGCTCGGCCTCCTCGCTGATGATGGCGTAGTCGTCGTTGTTGAACACGACAACGGTGACCGGCACGGACTCGGTGACGGCCGTGTGGAGTTCGTGGAGACACATCAGCAGGCCGCCGTCGCCGGTCAGGGCCACCACGGGAGTCCCGGGATTGGCCAGCTGTGCGCCGATTGCCGAGGGGAGACCGGTGCCCATCGTCGCCCACGACCCCGGGTTGACGTACGAGCGGGGGCCGTAGGCCTCGAAGACGTTCAGCCCCCAGACCCGAAAGCCCCCGGCGTCGGCGGTCACGATGGTCTCGCGGGGCAGCGCCTCCCTGAGCCGTTCGAGGACGGTGACGGAACTGAACGGCGCCGACTCGGACCGCAGGGGTTCGAGCCGCTCGTCCAGTCGCTTGCCGACTCGTCGGACGCGGCGCTCGCCGTCGGCCGGATCGACGTCCCGCGCGTCGAGGCGGGTCGCGAGCGCGTCCAGCGTCGCGGCGGCGCCGGCGACGATCCCGACCGTCGGATCGTAGCCCGTCCCGAGGTCGTCTGGATGGAGCGTGACGTGGACCAACTCGGTGGGCACCTCGACCGACCAGGCCCGGGTCGCGACGGCATCGAAGTCCGTTCCCACTCCGAGGGCGGCGTCCGACTCCGCGAGCAGGTCGAGCAACTCCGGGCTGGCGCTACCCGACAGCGTTCCCGCGGCCAGCGGGTGGTCGTCGGGCACCACGCCCTTGCCCTTGTAGGTCGTCACCACCGGCGCGCACAGACGCTCGGCGACCTCTTCGAGCCCCGCGGTCGCACCGGCGCTCCGAACCCCGCCGCCGGCGACAATTACCGGCGCGTCAGCGCCCGCGAGCACGTCGGCGGCCCGTCCGATGGCCGCGTCGGGGACGTCGCGCACGGACGTCCGGTCGTAGGTGCCGGCGGTCGCCAGGGGAACGTCCTTCCGCAGGAACCCCTTCGGGACGCCCACCCGGACCGGTCCCTCGGGGGGCGTCTCGGCGATTGCGAGTGCCCGGTCGAGTTCCGCGAGAGTGCTCGCGGGCGAGTCGACGAGGACGTTCTCCTTGACGACGTTGTCGTACGTGTCGGGTGGCGTCTCGTGGATGCCATCGCCGCCACGGATGTGGGGGTCGGTCTCGACGGCGACGTGGACGAGCGGGGTGCAGTCGTTCAGGGCGTTTTTCAGCCCGTTCATCGCGTTCATGTCGCCCGGACCGGGAACAGTGACCGTCGCGGCGGGCCGGCCAGCCGTCTCGGCGTACCCCCACGCCTGGTGACTCACGGCGGTCTCGTGGCGCGCGACGACGAACCGGACGTCGTCACGGCTCTCGATGGCGTCGTTCAGCGGGAGCGTCTGCTTGCCCGGGATGCCGAACACGACGTCGACGCCGTTGTCGACCAGACACTCGACGACTGCTTCACTCACCCGCATACCTCGACACTCTCGCGGGACGGTAGTCAATGTTGCGCCTCCGGGATTCACCGGGAGGGCCCCGCCACTGGCCGCCGATTGTTCGTATATGTCGAACCCCTCACCCCGAGAGTTCGGCGTTGACCTCGATGACGTTGGCGCTACGCAGGAGACGGTCTTCGAGGTCGGTCTCGATCCGCTCGTCGGTCATGCGCTGGGCCGGGCCGGAGACGCTGATGCCCCCGCGGACGTCGCCGTCGTCGTCGAGGATGGGCGCGCCGACACACCGGACGCCGCGGGCCCGCTCCTCGTCGTCGACGGCGTAGCCGCGCTCGCGGACTGTCGCGAGGTGTTCGCGCAACCGGTCGGGGTCGGTGATCGTCCGCTCGGTCCGGGCCGGCAGGCCGTGTTCCTCGATGAGTCCCTCCAGGCGGTCGTCGGGCAGGTGGGCGAGCATCGCCTTCCCGACCGCGATGTAGTGGGGGTAGTCGTACTGGCCGAGGGTGACGGTCGTCCGGATGGCGTTCTCGCCTCTCGCCCGGTAGACGTTGGCGACCATCCCGTTTTCCAGCATCGCGAACTGGGCGCGCTCGCCGGTCGCCTCGGCGAGTTTGTCGACCTCGTTTTTCGCCAGGTCGTAGATTTCGGTGCGTTCCTTCAGCCGCTCGGCGAGGCTGAGATACCGGAGGCTGAGGCGGTATTTCCCGGCGTCGGCTGCCACGAGCCGTTCGCGTTCGAGCGTCGAGAGGTACGTGTGGGCGGTCCCCTTCGAGACGCCCACGCGGTCTGCCAGGTCGCTGACTCCCATCGGTCCCTCCTCCTCGAGCGCTTCGAGGATGCCGGCGGCCCGCTCGACCGCCTTGATCGTTCGCTGTCCCTCGCTCATGCGGGACACGTGGAACCACGATCGCATAATTGTTTGGAATTATCAAACGAGGTACCACTCCGGCCCCCGGGCGCTCGCGGGGCGTCCTCGCGGTGCCGGACGGTCCGAGAGAAAGGTCTATGCCGCGTGGCCACTACCCGGCTAGCATGCTGGATTTCGTGGATCTGGCGGACACGCTCTCCCAGGAGGAGCGGCTCATCCGGGAGACCGCCCGCGAATTCGTCGAGAGCGAGGCGCGGCCGGACATTGCCGACCACTGGCTCGACGGAACCTTTCCGACGGACATTATCCCCGAGATGGGCGAACTGGGCTTTTACGGGCCGAACCTCTCGTACGGCGACCTGCCCGACGTCAGCGAGACGGCCTACGGGCTCCTGATGGCCGAACTCGAGGCCTGCGATTCGGGGCTGCGCTCGATGGCCTCCGTCCAGGGGGCGCTGGTCATGTATCCCATCGACGCGTACGGGTCGGACGCCCAGCGCGAGCGGTGGCTGCCGGCGCTGGCGGCCGGCGAGGCGGTGGGCTGTTTCGGCCTCACCGAACCCGAACACGGCTCGAACCCCGCGGGGATGGAGACCTGTGCGGAACGGGACGGCGACGGGTACGTCCTGAACGGCACGAAGACATGGATCACCAACTCCCCCATCGCGGACGTGGCGCTGGTGTGGGCACGCGACCAGGGTGACGACGGGACCGTCCGGGGGTTCCTGGTCGAGACCGACCGCGAGGGGGTCACCACGAACGAGATCGACGAGAAACTCTCCCTGCGGGCCTCCATCACTGGCGAGGTGGATCTGGCCGACGTCTACGTCCCCGAGGGGAACGTCCTGCCGGGCGTCGAGGGGATGAAGGGGCCGCTCTCGTGTCTGACCCAGGCCCGCTACGGCATCGCCTGGGGAGCGGTCGGCGCGGCGAAGGACTGCTTCGAGACCGCCCTGGCGTACGCCAAGGACCGCGAGCAGTTCGGCCAGCCCATCGCGGGCTTCCAGTTACAGCAGGAGAAATTCACGGAGATGGCCACGGGGATCACCCTTGCGGAGCTTTTGGCCCATCGGCTGGCCGAACTGAAGGAAAGCGGTGCGTTGCGCCCCCAGCAGGTCTCGATGGCCAAGCGCAACAACGTCCGGATGGCCCGCGACCAGTCCCGCGTCGCCCGCGAAATCCTCGGCGGCAACGGGATCACGGCCGATTACTCGCCGATGCGCCACATGGCCAACTTCGAGACGGTCTACACCTACGAAGGGACCCACGACATCCACAGCCTCATTGTCGGGGAGGACCTGACCGGGATTCCGGCCTACCAGTGACCCCATGACGGCGAACGCGCCCCTCGACGGGATCACCGTACTGGACGCCTCGCGGGTGCTCTCGGGGCCCTTTTGCACGATGCAACTGGGCGACCTCGGCGCCGAGGTCGTCAAAGTCGAGCGGCCCGACGGCGGCGACCAGACCCGCGGGTGGACGCCGCCCACATACGGCGATTCCGAGGCGTCGGCCTACTACCTGAGCATCAACCGCAACAAGCGCTCGCTGACGCTGAACCTCGAAAGCGAGCGCGGCCGCGACCTCTTTCGCGAACTGGTCCGCGAGGCGGACGTCCTCGTCGAGAACTTCCGGGTAGGGAAGATGGCCGAGTGGGGGCTGGGCCACGAGGACCTCCGCGAGGCGAACCCAGGCCTCGTCTACTGCTCCATCTCGGGATACGGCCAGGACGGCCCCTACAGCGACCGCCCGGCCTACGACCTCCTGATGCAGGCCGAGGGCGGCATGATGTCGATCACCGGCGAGCCGGGCCGGCCGCCGGTTCGGGTCGGGGTCGCCATCGCCGACATCGTCGCCGGGATGTACGCCACCCAGTCCATCCTCGCGGCGTTGCTCGACCGCGAACTCTCGGGCGGCGGGGGCGAGTACATCGACGTGAGCCTCTTCGACAGCGTCGTGGCGCTCCAGACGTACATGGCGTCCTATTACTTCGCGACCGGCGACCCGCCGGGCCGGCTGGGCAGCGGCCACCCGACCATCGTCCCCTACCGGGCGTTCCCGACCGCCGACGGCTACGTCGTCGTGGCCTGCGCCTCGGAGAACCTCTGGCCCAAATTCTGCGAGGCGCTCGACCGGCCGGACCTGGTCGCCGACGACCGCTTTGCGACCAACGACGACCGAGTGCGCAACCGCGAAACGCTAGAGGCCATCCTCGAAGACGAGATCGCCGACTACGACACCGAGGAGATCACGGAACGCTTCCAGGACCACGGCGTCCCCGCCAACCCGGTCAACGACATGGCCGACGTCTTCGACCACCCGCAGGTCGCGGCCCGGGCGATGCGCCGCTCGCTGTCCCACCCGACCGCGGGCGAGGTCGAGATGCCCGGCTCGCCGATGAACTTCGCGGCCGCGACGACTACCTTCGACCGGCATCCGCCGACGCTGGGCGAACACACCGCGGAGATTCTTCGGGAACGTGGCTACACCGAGTCGGACGTCGAGCACCTCCGTGAGGACGACATCGTCTGACTTGCCGTTTGTATTTATCAACCGTTACCGAACGCCCGATCGCCCGACCCTGGACGGGAGAGCCGAGGCGAGCGGTTCGTCCCCGCGCGCATCCGATCGGGCAATCCGTTTTATATATCAAACGACATGTGGCACATTCCCCACACAATTACACTCCTATATTTGTAAGCACCGGGGAGACTGTAGCTCGGACCGGTTCGCGGTGTCAAAAACTATAATATATTAAAAATAACCCAACTCAAAATAATAAACTCATATAATACGATACGGGAATTAGCCGACAGGTATGGCTATCTATCGGCATTTCGGATATAAAAGTATTTTGGAAACACATTATTTTAAAATTATATATTTGTCCGGAGTCAACTGTCGAACGAGGACGAGTGCGGCGAGGGCAAACAGCGCGGCGAGGAGTCAGAAAGCGACGCGGAAGCCGGTCAGTTCGGCGGCGACGTCGGGTCCGAGCGCAAAGCCGCCGGCGGCCAGCAGGAAGCCGGCAGACGCGGCCGAGCGCCCGAGCGACCGTTGGGTGCGTGGCACCAAGCGGGGGCAGCAGAAAGGGCCCGCACTGCAGCGTCGCCCAGCCCAGCGCGAGGACGACCAGCATCAGGGTAGTCTACGGATCCGACTCCGGCGGCGAGCCGCTCCGTGTTCACCCCGGCGGTACCGACTCGGTCGCCTTGAGGGTGTGCAATCAGGTTCGCGGGCGTCGGTGTCAGATGTTCCCCTTGATGATATCGCGGACGCGCCCGCGGTCGAACAGCCGCCGGTCCTCTGGCACGTCGGGGAACGACTCCGGAGCGAACTCGCCGAACTCCCCCGGGTACAGTTGCTGGGCGACCATCTCCGTCTGAAGGAGATTGACGATGGGTCCCTGCTCGCCGTACTGCCCCGGGTAGACGTTGCCTTCCTGGACTGCTGTGAGTTGACTGCCGACCGAATCCTCCGCCATCGGCGTGACGTACTGCTCGCGGAACGCGTGCGCGGAGAAACTGTTCGTGTCGCCGGTCGTGCCGATGCCCCAGTGGACGAGGATGATCTCAGGATCGACCTCCAGCAGCGTCTCGTAGTCGGCCTGTCCGCCCTCCAGACCGTCCGGGAACGCACTCTTCACATCGAGATCCCGGTAGGGCTTCATTTCGTAGCCCTCGTCCTGCGTGTCGAGTGGGAAAAACTCTCCCGTGGCCGGGTTGGAGCCGCCGTTGATGAGGCCGACCGACGGGCGCTCTTCGTCGGGTGGCAACCGGGACCGGATCTCACTCTGGAGGTCCTCGTGGACGGCGGCGAAAGCCTCGTAGCGCTCGCGCTCCCGGAAGAGGTCCGCAAGGCGGCCGAACCCCTCGTACAGCGTGTAGAGTGTGTGGTCGTGGTACTCGCGGCGACGCCGCATGTTGTTCCCGAAGAAGGGGCCGACGTTCTCCGCGATCCACTCCGTGTCCTCTTCGTCCCAGTTGTCGTACCACCCGACCCCGTGCATGTACTCGGGACTCATCAGGATCACGTCGGGATCGTACTCGATGAACAGTTCCTTGTCCCACCCCTTCCCCTCCGAGCGCAAGGGCGGAAGTTCGTCCTCTGGCGGCACATCCAGCCCGAACGGTTCGAAAAAGAACCCGGGGATCATGTTGCCCGCAGTGATGAACCCGTCGCGCTGACCGAGTGCGAAGGCCATGTCCGCCCACCCGCCATTGTAGGCCAGCCACGTCTCCGGCACCTCCTCGAAGGTGAGACAGCCGGCAGGCTCGATGCAGGCCTCGTAGGTGGTCGATGGAGTCTCGGTTTCCGCCTCGTCGGTTGCCTCCGTCGTTTCGTCCGTCTCGCTGTCACTCCCTACGGATTCGTTGCCGCCGTCGGTGCCGCCAGCGTCGGACCCCTGTCCGGAACAGCCGGCGAGCAGTCCACCTGCCAGAACCGCTCCGCCGTACCTGATCGCGTCTCTGCGCGTCGATCCCCCGTGTCCTGTCGCTTCGTCGAGCATATTTTTTAGGCCAGCCTAAAGAAACAAAGTAGTTCCGGTTTTTAGGCAGGCCAAACTCAGTGGTTGGCTGACGATTCGGCGGTCCGTACGAGGAACTCGTCGGGCAGCGACTCGATCTCTCCGGCCTGTACGCCCCAGAGGTTCGCGTACAGGCCGTCGGCCGCCAGGAGGTCCTCGTGGGTCCCACGCTCGACGACCCGGCCCTCGTCCAGCACGACGATCCGGTCCGCGTCCTTGACCGTCGACAGGCGGTGAGCGATCACCAGCGTCGTCCGGTCGGCCGCGAGCCGGTCCAGCGACCGCTGGATCAGATACTCGGTCTCGGTATCGACCGCAGAGGTCGCCTCGTCGAGTAGGAGAATCTCGGGGTCCTGCAGCACGGTTCGGGCGATGGCGACGCGCTGGCGCTGGCCACCGGAGAGCTTCACGCCCCGCTCGCCGACCCGGGTGTCGTATCCTTCCGGGAGGCTCCGGATGAACTCGTGGGCTTCGGCCGCCTCCGCGGCAGCGAGTACCGCCTCGCGGTCGGCGTCGAACCGGCCATAGCGGATGTTCTCCGCGACCGTTCCATCGAACAGGAACGTATCCTGGCTCACGTACCCGACCGAGGAACGCAGGTCCGCGAGGCGCACGTCCCGCACGTCGTGGCCGTCGATCCGGACTGCACCGCCGCTCACGTCGTACAACCGCAAGAGCAGTTTGGCGACGGTCGATTTGCCAGCGCCCGTCGGCCCGACGATGGCGACCGTCTCGCCCGGCGCGGCGTCGATACTGACGCTATCCAGAACCGTCTCGCCATCTTCGTACGCAAAGGTCACGCCGTCGTACTCGATGTGTCCCTCGATATCGTCAAGCCCGACGGGATCGGTCCTGTCCTCGATGCGGACGGGAACGTCCATCAGCCCGCAGATGCGCTTGCCCGAGGCCTTCGCGTTCTCGTACCAGTCGACGATGTTCGATAGCTGGGCCATCGGGCCGGTGAGCCGCTGGGTCAACAGCATGAAAACGACGAAGTCCCCGGTCGTGAGCGTCCCGGAAAAGAACAGTGGCGGCCCCGAGAACACCCACAGCCCGCCCAGCACGAACGTGACGAGTAGCGCCGCTCCCGTGATCAGTTCCATCCCGGGCCGGTAGAAGTAACTCAGTTTCAGCACGTCCATCTGGGCGTCGAAGACGTCCCGCGAGACGCCGCGAACGCGTTCGTTCTCGTAGTCTTCGGTGCTGGTCGTCTTGACGAGTTCGATGCCGCTGAGGCCGTTCTCGATGCGGGTGTTGAGATCGCCGATTGTCTCGCGGTGGCGCGTGTATCGGGGTTCGATCACCCGCATGAACCACCACGTGAATCCGACCAGCAGCGGCACAGCACCCAGTGTCACCAGCGCGAGCTGGCGGTTGGTGTACAGCAGTGCAGTGGTCACGCCGCCGACGATGACGCCGATCCGAACCGAATCACCGAGCGCGTTGTCGAAAAAGGTCTCCAGGCTCGAGGTGTCGTTGTTGAGGATGGACATCACCTCGCCGGTCTCCTTGTTGTCGAAGAAGGTCATATCTAGGCGCTGCATCTTCTCGTAGGCGTCGACCCGGATGGCGTACATCACGCCGTGTGCGAAGTAGTTGATCGCCACGCCGCGCACCCACTGGAGGAGTGCCCCGCCCAACAGCGCGGCGGCGACGACGGCCGTCGAGAACCAGAACTGCGCGGTGCGGTCGATCGGCAGCCACGCGTCGGGCACCAGCGGCAGTGCGTACGCACTCTCCTGTGTGAACACCGCGTCGATGGTCGTCCCCAGCACGATGGGCGCCACCAGGACCGTCCCGTACGCGAGCACGCTCGTGACCAGCCCGACCGTGAGCCACGCGGCCTTTTCCGGGGCGTACGCGACGAAGAGTCGCCACAGGGGCCGCTCGACCTGCTCCCGGTATGCGTCCAGCTCGGTGTCGAACTCCCCGGTGGCCATCAATCGCTCCCGCTGTCACTCCGGGCGACGCGCTCGGTCGGCCGTTCCTGGTCGTCATCGTCGTGACGGGGCCGAAGTGGTTCGATCCGCGGCCCGTGGGGCGTGGATTCCACCGTGGCGTCGATCTCGAAGACCTCCGCGAGGAGTTCCTCGGTGACGACCGCCTCGGGCGTCCCACTGGCCCGGATTTCGCCGTCTTTGAGCGCGACCATCTGGTCGGCAAGACGCGCTGCCTGTTCGATGTCGTGGAGCACGACCACGACCGTGATGTCGCTCTCGTCGCGCAGTGTCTCGACGATTTCCATCACTTCGAGCTGGTGGTGCAAATCGAGAAAGGTCGTCGGCTCGTCGAGCAACAAGACGTCCGTCTCCTGGGCGAGCACCATCGCAATCCACGCCAGTTGTTTCTGGCCGCCGCTGAGACTGCCGACCTCCCGCTCACGGAGATGATCGCAGCCGGCAAGCTGGATGGCGCGGTCGACCGCTCGCTCGTCTTCTGCGGTGACGCTCTCGAAGAAGCCCCGATGTGGGTACCGGCCGTGGTAGACGAGCTTCTCGACGGTGATGCTGTCCGGCGACGTGCGCTCCTGTGAGAGGAGACCGAGCCTCCGGGCGAGTTCCTTCTGATCCAGCGACTGGATCGTCTGTCCGTCGACGAGGACCGAACCAGCCTCGGGTTCGAGCTGGTCGGCCAGGCCTTTCAGGAGCGTGCTCTTGCCCGACCCGTTCGGGCCGACGAGTGCGGTGACGGCGCCCGGTTGGGCAGACAGCGTCTCGCCATCGACGACCGGCTCGTCGCTGCTCGGATACTGCAACACCAGCCGTTCACCGGTAAGCGCGGCACTCTCGGGAGACACCTGGCCCGAATCCGTCCCTGGTCGGTCCTCACTCTCTGTGGTGTCGTCGCCGTTCGTTCGTGACTTCGGATCGGTTCGTGGTCGTGACATCAGATTTCACCCATCCGTTCCTGTTTGCGCATGAGATAGAGGAAGTACGGCCCCCCGACCAGTCCGGTGACGATGCCGACCGGAATTTGGATGGGATTCAACGCGAGTCGTGCACCCACGTCGGCACCGACCATGAGCGCCGGGCCGGCAAAGACGCAGCCGACGATCAGCTTCCGGTAGTCGCTGCCGACGATATTTCGTACCATGTGCGGGACGATGAGCCCGACGAACCCGACGATGCCCGCGACGGCGATGCTCGCCGCGGCCGCGAGTACCGCCACGCCCGAGAGGGCAAACCGGACCTTCTCGACGCTCATGCCCAGGGACTGTGCGGTACTCTCCCCGAGCAACAGGACGTTCAGCTGCCGGGAACTGACCAGCGCGAGGACCATCGCCAGGACTGTCCAGGGGAGAGCTATCCGGACCTGCTCCCAGTCGGTCCCCGTCAGCGAGCCAGTCGTCCAGGCGATGGCCGACTGGACGACGCCGATGTCCTCTGCGAAGAAAAAGAGCGCCGTCTGGAGGCTCCCGAAAACCGTGCCGACGATGACGCCCGCAAGCACCAGCCGAACGGGTGAAGTGCCATTCTTCCAGGCAATCGCGTAGACGATCAGGAACGCAACCGCGCCGCCGACCGACGCGATCAGCGGCAGGAACGCCGCCAGGCCCCCGAAGACGACGAGCGTCAGCAATATCAGCAGTCCAGCACCCGAGGAGACGCCGAGGATGAACGGGCTGGCGAGCTCGTTACGGGTGACGGCCTGGAAGATTGCCCCCGAGACCGCGAGGTTCATCCCGACCAGAATGGCGACGAACACGCGGGGCAACCGGATGTTCCAGACGATGAGACTGCGCTTGTCCATTTCGGGAACCTCGCCACCCAGCAGGAACGCCTCCCAGGCCTGGCGACTGAACACCACGGCGGGATCGAAGACGGCCTGCCAGGCCTCGACGATAGTCATCGAGAACGCCCCGAAACTCACCTGCACGAGCCCGCCAGCGACGACGACCGCGAGACTCCCCAGACAGAGAGTAACGAGCGAGCGGTCGATCCGGCCCAGCCAGCGTTCCCGGCGGGATGGGGCGTCGGTACCGTGTGCAGTGTCACTCGCCATCAGTCGCCCACTCCGATGTCCCGGACGGTCTCGATGTCCCGGGCGCGTTCGAGAATCGCCTCGTCGTCGACGTGTTCCAGAATCGTTTCGTCCCCGATATGGTCGAGCAGCCGCCGATGGGCTCGCTCGGTTCGTCGGTCGACTTCGGCGGTGTCGATCTGCCAGTTCTGCTGTTCCGCAGCCAGGGCTCGTGCCCGCCGTTGGACGTACTCGTCATCGAGGGCCTCCGGGGCCGACTCGGCGTGATGTTCGGCGATGGTTTCCAGCCACTCCTCCCCCTCGTAGCGGCCCTGTTCGACGACCCAGTCGGTGTGGTCGGCAGCGTCGTCCCACCAGTCCTCCGCCTCGCGGCGGTAGTCGGTGACGACGTCGAGTCCGACACGGGCCCCGTGGCCGACCGAGACAGCGATCTGGCTTTCGACACCGGCGGTCGGGCCGGCCAGCCACAGCCCGTCGACGGGCGTCTCGCCGCGCTCGCCAGCGAGGTCGGGGTCGAGATACTCCTCGCCGCCGGATTCGCAGACGTGCTCGCCCAGCACGGATTCGAGGTAGCTCACGTCGTAGGTCGTGGCCGCGACGACGCGGTCGGCGGTCACCTCCCGCCCCTCCTGCGTTTCGACGCTGAATCCGGATCCATCGGTCGACGCGGTGACGTTCTCGACCAGGTCGTCGACGACCGTCGCGCCGAGGCGCTCGGCCTGGGCCCGGTTCATGGCGTAGAACGTCTCGACGTCGATGCCGCCGGGAAAGCCCAGATAGTTCTCGACGAACGCACACTGTCGGATTGAGGAGGGGCCGCGGTCGAAAACGACCGTCTCCAGTCCGTACCGGGCGGTAAAGAGGGCCGTCGAACAGCCCGCGGGACCGCCGCCGACGATGACGACGTCGTGGTCGGTCATGGGGTCAGACGTCTCCGTTGACGATGTCCGCGACGCGCTGTGGGTCGAACATGTCGCCCAGTTCGGAGGTGTTCTCCGGCTCCGGCGGTTCCCCGAACAGGCCGGGATAGAACTGTCTGGCAGTGAGTTCGATCTGGAAGATGTTGATGACCGGCCCCTGGAATGCGTCGCCACTCGCATAGAGGCGGTCGTTCTGCACTGCGGTGAGCTGTTTGCCGACGGGGTGTTCGTCGAGCGCGAAGAACGCTTCCGTCGCCTCGTCGGGGTTTTGCCAGTCCGCAAAATGGAGGAGAACGTCCGGATCCGCCTCGAGCATCGCCTCCATGCCGATCAATGCACTGTCGGACCACCCACTCCGCGGTCCGCTGTCGAACTCAGCGAGAGCGTCGTTCGCTCTCAGCGGCCGGGTATGTGCATTCTGGAATCCCGGCGCGTTCAGGTGATACACCCAGAAAGACTCCTTCTTGCGGTCGTACCAGACGACCCCGACCTCGGGGCGCTCCTCCTGTGGCGGTAGTTCCGCTCGAATGTCCGCCAGCATCTCGTCCCGGACTGCCTTCAGTTTCTGACCGCGTTCGGGAACCTGGTAGACCTGGGCGTACTTGTCGACCAGTTCCCAGATGGTGTAGAACTGATAGTCCGGCGCGGAGTCCGGTGCGATGTGCGTTCGGCTGTGATAGTTGGCAAAGAACGGGCCGATGTTCGACTCGATCTCTCCGATGTCAGACTCATCAAATGACGACCAGCCCTGCATCCACACCGGGTCGATATGGTGGACGTCGCTGTCGAGTTCGAAGAACACCTCTTTGTCGACGCCATCGTTGTAGAGTTTCGTCAGCCTGTTCGTGTCGAATGACACCCCAGGGAGGTCGTCGTAATACGCTGCGCTGTAGTTATCCGGAAAGCCGAGCGACGTGATGACGTCCGCCTGGCCGAGCGACACGAGGATGTCGGCGTCGTGATTGGAATACACCGCTGCCGTTTCGGGAACAGAATCGAACTCGACGGTGCCGACCGGCGACAGTGTCACCGACCAGCTCTGGTCTTCGGGCCGTGCTGTCTCTGTCGCAGTCGAGTCGGTCTCTGCGCCCGTCTCGGTCGGCGTCGCTGTCTCCGCCTCAGTCGGTGTCGACCCGGAATCAGATTGCCCCGAGCAGCCGGCGAGCAGCCCTCCGCCGAGGAGCGTGGCACCGTACGCGATTGCGTCTCTGCGCGTCGGAGTCGTGTCGCCGTTCATGTCAGAATTCCCCCGTGATGATGTCTGCAACCCGCCCGCGGTCGAACAGTGTCCCTGAGTACACCTCGGGGAAGTACAGCTTGGCGTACCGCTCGGTCAGGAACAGGTGGTGTAGCGGCCCCGAATAGATGGGACCACCCCGGAACACCATGTCGTTCTGGACCGCGGTGAGTTGTGCGGCCACCTCGTGGTCTTTCATGAACGCGAGCACGGTCGACTCGAACTCCTGGCGGCTCTTGTCTTCGTGGCCCCGGACGAGAATCGAATCGGGGTCCACCTCCAGGATCGTCTCGTAGTCGATCTGACCGCGGTCGGTCGTCGAGAGCCCCTCGATGCCCGTGCCCGCGAGCGCGTCGACGATTCCCAGGTCGTGGAAGTGTTTCTTGTTCGTCCCCTGGTCGCTCACTCGGTAGGGGAAAAACGCCTCCGGCTGGTCGCCGGTCGCGAACGTCAGCAGTGCGTTCGGGCGGTCGTCCGCCGGCGGCAGATCTGCCTGGAGGCGCGCGATGGATTCGTCGTGGAGCGTCGCGAACTGCCGGAACCGCTCCTCTTCCTGGTGAATCTGTGCGACTTTCTCGAAGGCCTCGTACAGCGTGTAGTAGCGGTACGTGTGCCACTCGTCAGTGCGCCGGAAGATCGCGTTCCCGATGAAGGGGGCGACGTTCTCGGTCAGTTCCTCGATGTCGGCCCTCTCCAGGCCGAAGAAGGTGTTGTTGATCAGCCACTCGGGATCGATCAAATGGAGATCGCCGTCCAGTTCGTAGAAGATCTCCTTGTCGATGCCGCTGTCGCCGTTCAGTTTCGTGATCGAGTCGGCGTCGACGCTCACCCCATCCAGTTGCTCGTAGTGGTCGGTGTGGAACCGCGAGGGGAGTCCCAGCGAGAGGACCGAGTCGCCGTGCCCGAGCGCGACCGCCATGTCGGCGTAATCCGGGAAGTAGTGGGTCACCTGTTCTGGCGGCTCCTCGAACTCGACTTCGCCGACAGGAGCCATCTCCACGGTGTAGGACCGCCCCGACTGACTCGCCGTCGCCGTGGCCGTCTCGTCGGTCGCTGTGGGCGTTGCCGACGGGGTTTCCGCCGCGTCCGACCCCCCGGTCCCGGCGTCACTACACCCTGCGAGAAACCCCGTGATGGTGACTGCACAACCCGTGAGAAACGACCGCCGTGTCGGTCCACGGTGGCCGCCCGTCTCTCTGTGCATGTGCTTTAGGCCAACCTAAATGGATATATTCCTTTCGGATTTTAGGCAGCCCGAAACCGTCGCAGTCAGCGAGCAGGCCCGTCACAGCGCCTCGACGATGGCTGGGGCGGCGCTGACGGCACTGACGGCGTGCTCGACGGTGTCGGTGCCGTAGACGGCCTCGACGCCGGCGCGGGCGAGTTTCAGGCGGGCGTTCCGGACCAGCACCGGGTGGACGCAGGCGGCGTAGACGCTCCCGGCCCCGCGGTCGTGCAGGACGCGGACGGCCTCGCACATCGTCGATCCGGTGGCGACGATGTCGTCGACCAGCACGACGTCGCGGCCGCCGACGGCGGCGTCCCGGGGTTCGATGTCGACGCTCGTGCCGGAGTGGCGCGTCTTCTCGAAGTGGTCGGTGTCGCCCCGGCCGTAGGCGTCGGCGACCGACCGGGCGACGTCGACGGCACCGTCGTCGGGCGCCAAAAACAGCGGATCCGCGAGGTCCTCGGGCAGCGGGTCGGCGAGACGGCCCGCGGCGTCGACGGCCGCGGCCGGCACGTCGAAGAACTCGCTGACGCTCGCCTCGTGGGGGTTGACCGTCAGGACGCGGTCGGCCCCCGTCGAAATCGCCCGCGCGACCGCCCGTGCCGAGATCGGTTCCCCTGCCTCGAAGGCCCGGTCCTGGCGGGCGTATCCCATGTAGGGGAGGACCGTCGTCACCCCGCTGGCGCCGGCCTCGCGGACCGCGTCCTGCAACTGCAGGAGTTCGACGTGCGCGGCGTCGGAGACGGTCGCCGCGACGACGACGGCGCCGTCGCCGGAGTCGACGCCGTCGACCCGCACGACTCCCTCCCCGT
>JAHENO010000082.1 GCA_018609945.1 Haloarculaceae archaeon
CGGCGGCGACGGCGGGGGCGAGGACTTCGCTGCGAGCGAGGACGGCGCCGAGGAAATGGACAGCGGCGGTGACGGTGGCGACGGCGGCGGCGGTGACGCCGCACAGGCGTCGAGTGGCGATGGCGGCGGGGCTGGCGCCGAGGGCGGACAGGCTGCCGTCTCCGGCCAGCCCGTCCAGGTCGACCGGGCGATAATCAGGACTGGAACCGTCGAGCTCCGTGTCGAGGATTTCGACACTGCACGCGCTGCCATCGCGGACAGCGCCCGGAGCCACGGCGGGTACGTCAGCGGATCGGGGTCGACCCTCCACGCGCGGGACAACGAGTCCTGGACCACGGGCTACGTCGTCGTGCGGGTCCCCTCGGACCAGTTTTCCGACGTGCTCTCGGGCGCCAGGACCCGCGGGACGGTGCTGAACGAGGAGACCCGGACCGAGGACGTGACCGACCAGCTCGTCGACATCGAGGCGCGGCTGACGAACCTCCGGGAGCGCCGTGACCGTCTCCGTTCGTTCTACGAGCGGGCGAACTCGACGAACGAGTTGCTCCGGATCGAGGAGGAACTGTCGTCGGTCCAGTCCGACATCGAGCAACTGGAGGCAAAGAAGCGGTCGCTCGAACAGCGGGTCTCCTTCGCGACGCTCCGCGTCGAACTGGAAGAGCCCGAACCGGGACGCACGCCCGACGAGGACCCCACCTTCGCCGCGTCGCTCGTCTCCACGTTCCTCGGGTCGATGGCCACACTCGGCGGCATGGTGACGGGGTTTGCGCTGTTCGTTGCTGGCCTGGCACCCTTCCTGTTGTTCCTGGGGATTCCGGTACTCGCCGTCGGTCTGCTCGCCCGGCGCCGCTTCGGTTTCCGTTCGGGGTCCACGACCAGCGGGACAGTCGAGAGCCGGGACCGGACGAGTCCGGACGAGGACGCGACGGCGGACGAGGATTCACCGGAGACGGAGTGAAGCGACAGTGCTTTTATGAACTACCGGGCCCGAGAACCGCGTGCCGGTGAGACGCTTTTCACGTCGTAGCCGGCAGACCCGCGCCAATCGGCCTCCCGGGCCCACTGCTCGGTCACTCGGCGTCCCGGCTCGGACCGTCGTCCGGACGACCCACTCCGCGGCCCCTCCTCTCACGTCCCGAACTCTTCGAGCGCGTCGTCGACGTGTCGCTGCCGAACAGTGACGTCCTCGGCCCGAGTCGACGCCTCCGCCGGCCCGATTTCCTCGGCGATCTCGCTGATCGCCTGGAGGGACGCAGTCCGGACCAGTGATTCCAGTTCGGCGCCGGAGAGACCAGCCGTCTCGGCAGCGAGCGCGTCGAGGTCGACGTCCTCGGCCAGCGGCCGCTCCCGCGTGTGGACCGCGAGTATCTCGCGCCGCGCCGCCTCGTCGGGTCTGGGCACCTCGATGTGTCGTTCCAGCCGGCCGGGTCTGAGCAACGCCGGATCGAGTACTTCCTTGCGGTTGGTCGCCGCGAGCACGACCAGCGAGGGGTGGTCGGCCGCCCGGTCGAGTTCGGCCAGCAGTTGCGAGACCACGCGCTCGGTCACCTCGTGACCCTCGCCCCGGCGGTTCGCGATGGCGTCGACCTCGTCGAGAAAGACGACCGCCGGTGCCGTCTGGCGCGCCCGCTCGAACAGTTCGCGGATCGCCGCCTCGGACTCGCCGACGTACCGGTCTAGCACCTCGGGACCGGCGACGCTGACGAAATTGACGCCCGTCTCGCCCGCGATGGCCCGCGCGAGCAGGGTCTTCCCCGTCCCCGGCGGCCCGGAGAGGAGGATCCCCGACGGCGGGTCGGTCGCTGCCGCCTCGAACAGCGGCCCGTACTGGAGGGGCCACTCGACGGCCTCGCGGAGTTGCTCTTTCGTTGCAGCCAGCCCCCCGACGTCCGCGAACGTCTGGGTCGGTGACTCGGCGACGTACTCGCGCATCGCCGAGGGGTCGACGTTCGCGAGCGCACTCTGGAAGTCCGCGCGCGTCACCCGGAGGTCCTCGGGATCACGGCGCAGGGCCGCCAGCCCGGCCTCGCGGGCCAGCGACGCGATGTCGGCACCGACGAACCCGTGCGTCCCGCCCGCGATCCGGTCGAGGTCGACGTCCTCGGCCAGTGGCATGGCCCGCGTGTGGACGTCGAGTATCTCCCGCCGGCCGGCCTCGTCGGGGACGCCGATCTCGATCTCGCGGTCGAACCGGCCCCCGCGCCGGAGTGCGGAATCGACGGCGTCGACGCGGTTGGTCGCGCCCACGACGATGACGTCCTCGCGCTGGTCGAGGCCGTCCATCAACGTCAACAACTGGGCGACCACCCGGTTTTCCATGTCGGCGTCCTCGTCCCGGGAGCCGGCGATGGAGTCGATCTCGTCGAGAAAGAGGATCGCCGGCGCGTTCTCGGCGGCGCGCTCGAAGGCCTCGCGGAGGCGCTGTTCGCTCTCGCCCTTGTACTTCGAGACCACCTCGGGGCCCGAGATGGCCTCGAAGTAGGCGTCGACCTCGTTGGCGACCGCGCGGGCGATCAGCGTCTTGCCCGTCCCCGGCGGTCCGTAAAGGAGCACGCCCTTGGGGGGCTCGACGCCCAGCCTGGCGAACAGCTCGGGTTCCGAGAGGGGCAACTCGATGGTCTCCCGGACCAGATCCAGTTCCGAGTCGAGTCCGCCGATGTCCTCGTAGGTGATACCGGTCCCGTCCCCGGGCGCCCCACTCTCCGCTCCGTCCGTCCCCGTGGAACTCTCCTCGAGGTCGGCCACGACCGGATCGAGCGTCACCTGGGTCGTCTCGGTCACCCTGACCGATCCGTTCGGGCTGGTATCGGTGACGACGTAGGTGCCGAACCCTTCGAGCTGGATCCGTTTGCCGGCCCGGAGGAGTCGGTCGGTCAGCCGCCGGCCGAGCTTGTCTTCGCTCGCCCCCTCGTCGGCGTGGTCGTCGGCCGGCTGGAGCGTGACAGACAGGGCTGTCTCGACGGACCCACGCCTGACGTGGACGGTGTCCCCGATGGTCACGCCGGCGCTTGCGCGGGTGTCCGCGTCGATGCGGACGACGTCGTCGTCCCCCTCGCCCGGCCACACCTTTGCGACGGTGAGCTGGTCGCCCTCGATGATGACGGGGTCGCCGCTCAACACCCCCAGGTCGCTCTGGACGTGTCCCGGCAACCGGGCGATACCGCGACCCGCGTCCCGCTTGCGGGCCCCCTCGACGCGCAACTCCTCGACGCCATCGCTACTCATGTAGCATCGTTGCGGGTCCGGGAGCATAAACGCATATACTGTCTCACGCCGCAGTTTCTCACATGGTGACGGAAACCACGCGCGACGACATGACGTGGTACGAGTGCGAGTCCTGCGGGCTCATGTTCGACTCCGAGGAGGACGCCCGCCAGCACGAACGGAACTGCGACGAGGAAAACCAGGATCCCTCCTACATCCAGTGATCGGCCGGCAGGGAAGCCTCAGCTTCCGGCTCCGCCATCTTCATCCACGCCGTCCGCGCTGTCCCCGGCGGGGTCGTCCATATCCGCGCCGTCGTCGGCCGCCCCGTCTGAGACGAGTTCGAACGACCGCTCCCCCATCTCGTCTTCCTCGAAGACGAAGAC
>JAHENO010000083.1 GCA_018609945.1 Haloarculaceae archaeon
CCTCCGGCGTCGCCATCTCGCGGAGCGCTTCGAGACTTTGTTCGGCCCGGTACTCCTGGACGAATCCGAACACCCCGTTCAAGAGCAGGATAATACCGATGAGGACGGCGTCGACGACGTGCCCGATAGCGAACGAGAGGACAGCCGCGACGAGTAACACCCAGATGAGCGCGCTCGAGAACTGTGCGAGGAAGATACGAAGTGGCCCCCGCCCCTGGTCGCTGGTGATCTCGTTGGGGCCCAGCTCGTCACGGCGCTCGTCGGCTGTCACCGCGTCCAGCCCCGTCTCGGCCGTGCCCAATTCGTCGAAAACCTCCTCGAGAGAGCGGGTATACCAGTTCATGGGTTGTCAGTGCGCTCGAAGCACGAATCGCCGGGCCAGTCAGCCATGGGAGTGGTGCCCCACGCAGATGGTCGGTCAAGAGCCACGTGACGTCCCCGACGTACACGGGGGTGGCATACAATCGTTTCCCCTCTTGTCAGTCACGACCTCCGATGGCCTGTACAGACAGGCTGTGCACGGAATCGCCAGCCTCCCCGCCGGGTCGTCCCCAGCCCCCGCACCGCTCCAGCCTCTGCGTCGTGCTCTCACGCTCCGTACGAACCCCCGGTTTGCTGCGTTCATTCTATGCCGCAACGACCGTGTAATCGTGTCGATCTCGCTCTGACGTGCGTGTTGAGTTTGTTCGGCTGTGTCGAACGGCGAAGGCCTGGAGCCGTGCGTCTGCGGTCGCAAGCGGTGTGTCGCGAAACGTATTCGAAAGTAAATAATATCGCCGTTTTATCGTTCTAAAGATACGTTCGATGCGGTTCCGGTTTTCGTGGCGACACACCTGAAATCGGAGGCCGAGGCGAGAGTGCACCGATGAGGTAGTGCGCGTCGTGCACCAGAGGGATGGCGTGATCGCAGTCGTACTTTTGCTGCAGTCCGCGGAAAAAACAGCAGTGTTCGTTCCGTGGCCCGCGTCCGGGCTCGCCGCCTCCGCTCTTTCTCCCGTGGTAGTGGGGGACATCGCCGTCATCCAGTTACAGGCTCGCCAATATAAAATAATTCGTACTATTTCTAGAGTCTGAAAGCTGTCGAATCTGAATTGTCCTGATTTCCAAATCACGCGATGTAGCGCCTTCTGTCGTTAGAATTTTGAATATAACGGAGATGATACTGCCGCCGTCTTTCGGTCGACAGAGGACCGGCCCAACACATATTGTGATCGTGCCGGAGGATCAGGTATGGTCGCCGACTTGTGGAGCGTCCTCGCACAGCTTCGTTTCGACACGCTGATTCAGCAGTACCGTGGCTGGTTGCTCGACCTGGTCGTGTTTGCCGGGACAGTCGGAATCGTCTATGGGCTCGGGCGATACATCGTGGTCCCGCCGATCGTCCGAGCGGTCGACCGTCGGAATCCGGCCAACGAGACGATTGTCGACGCGGTCGGCCTCTACCTCCGCGTCGCGTTCGTTGTGGTCTCGATCCCGATCGCCGTGACTGCGGCGGGTTTTGGTGGCGTCGTGGCCGGCTCGACGGTGATCGTCGCCGCGGCGACGCTCGCGCTCGGCGTGGCCGGGCAGGACGTGATCGGCAACTTCGTCAGCGGCGTGTTTCTCGTCTCCGATCCGGGGTTCAATATCGGCGATTACATCGAATGGGAGGATCGAGCCGGGACGATCAAGCAGATCGATCTCCGCGTCACGCGGATGCAGACACCCCAGGGTGACGTAGTGGTCGTCCCGAACACCGACATCGCAACCAGTGCCATCCGTCTTCCGTACTCGTCGGATCAGTACCGGCTGACCCAGCGACTCACCATCGGATACCACGACTCTGTCGATCAGGTCAGAACGCTACTCGCAGAGGAACTCGCGGCTGACTCCCGCGTCGCTGCGGATCCCGAACCGGTCATCCAGGTTTCGACCCTCGGCGAGTCGGCAATCGAACTGACCGTCTGGTTCTGGGTGAGAGACCCGAAAAACAAAGACCTCGTCTCGATCCGGTCGGACTTCGCCACCCGCGCGAAAGACCGGCTCATCGAGGAGGGGGTCTCGATCGCCCCCGCCACTCCCTACGAACTGTCCGGCGAACTCGCCGTGGACTCCTCCGGTGGATGAGGACGAGGATGAGCGACACGCAGGGACATCCTCACGCGCCGAGCCAGTCGGTGTCGCCCATCTCGTCGTCCTCCTGTTTCCGCAACGCCGGGACACGTCTGTGTCATTGCGTTCGGCAAGAGCCACTCCCGAGTGAACCGTGCAGCGTCGTCGCCGTCCGCGCTTGGCTACACTCAACCGCCGTCTTTCTCGCCTGGCGGACGCTGTGAGAGTCGCCCGATGCGTTCCTGTGCCTGCGTGTGGTGCTGTTGTCTCAGCGGGATCGCAGGCTACCTCGACGCGGTTCCCGTCGGCGAGTGTGACCTGGAGCACAGCGTCGGCATGCTGTCCCTCGACAGGCAGGGCCGCGTCGCTCACCGTCGGCCCGTATCGCCCCTCGGTACCGGACACTTCCGGCGTCGCGAGACCAGTTTCCTTTTTCGCCTACGAGAGAATTATAGCTCGATGGCTTCCGTTTCGGCGTAGTTTCTCTCATAATGACTGCTGTAGCTATTTTCCAGGTCGACCGCACGACGTCGTGCGGTCGATCCGGTAACGAACTACAGCAGTCATTATCAGGTCCGGTCTGACGCCGGCGGTTCGAACTTCCAGAGAAACTTCATGTCGCCCGCGAAGACCGCCGTGCCGTCCTGTTTCGTGACCGTCGAGTCGACGCAGACGAACCCGGCGTCGTCCCGGGAGTCGAGTTCGCGCTTCTCGGTGATCTCGTACTCGGCGGAGATCGTATCCCCGATAAACAGCGGGTTCGGGACGTCCATGTAATTCATTCCCAGGAAGGCAATGACGGTGCGTTCGACGATGCCGGTCCGCTGGAAGAGGCCGGTCGCGAGGATGAAGGTCATGGGGCCGTGGGCGATGCGCTGGCCGTAGGGGCCATCCTCGGAATATTCCTTGTTGGTGTGGAGTTCGGTCCAGTCGCCGGTGAGCATCGAGTGCAAGGAGAACTCGGTTTCGGTGACCGTCCGGCCGGCGCTCTCGAAGGTCTGGCCCACGTCGAGGTCCTCGTAGTAGTGTGGTTCGTAGCTGTAAGGCATGTGCTGGGTATCCGCCAGCGCGGGTAAATAGCTTTCCGACCCGCTGCGGTCGGACGGTCCGTCCGCCGGGCGTCGTCCCCGGCCGACCAGCAGGCATTTGTCGCCGGTCCCGGAAACGGAACGTATGGCGGACGTACCCGAGGAGGTCCGGGAGCGCGTGGCCGCGGACCCCTACTGCGACGTGCTGGGCATCGAGGTGACCGACCTCGCGCCGGGAGAAGCACGGACGGAACTGACGGTCACCGACGAACTGGTGAACTTCCACGGCACGCCCCACGGCGGCGCAATCTACTCGCTCGCTGACGCCGCCTTCGCCGCGGCCTCGAATTCCCACGGCCGGACGGCGGTGGCCCTGGAGACGAACATCTCCTACCTGGAGGCCGTCGCGGTGGGCGAGACGCTGACCGCGACGGCCGAGGAGACCCACGCCGCCGGCCGCACCGCCGAGTACGAGGTGGTCGTGACCGACGAGGGCGGCGGGCGGGTGGCGACGTTCCGCGGACGGGTGTACCGCCCGGAGTGAGGCTGGTGTGTTGCCGGACTGTGAGGCCCCGGCCCTCGATGGTGGGAACGACAGCGCGTGCCACCGCAGGGCCGGGAGCCAGTGTCC
>JAHENO010000084.1 GCA_018609945.1 Haloarculaceae archaeon
CAGAGAGACCGGCACCTGCGACGCCGAGGGCTGCTCCCATTCGGAGAACTCGTCGTCGAGTCGGTGTTTCGTTTCTAGTCATTGTTTTGTGAGAGGCATCCACTGCCTCTCGTCGTTCATGAATGTGGTATACTAAGACGATTTTTCAACTTCCGTTTGGGATTGGTTCAATCTCTATCCAAACTCTCTTCACATTCCCTTGTTGTCCGATTGGGTCTCCCTATCACAAGATTTCTTTTGTTGTGGACGAGTGAGGCAGGACTTTTTTGTAGGATGGGCCGGCCACACCCGGCCACCGATGGCAGACAGCCCGAACGGCGAGCCGGCCGGTGGCGCCCGCCCGTATCGAACCGACAGAGGGAAGCGGGACGATGGGACAACGACAACGCTTAAACGGATACCTTCCCTGCGTGTCAGAAGTGATGGGAGCGATTGAGGATATCTACGCGGACCTCGAGGTGGACGTCCCCGAGGAGGAGTTCCGTGAGGCGGTCGAGCAGAAAGTCGAACAGATGGGTGGGCTCGCGGACGAGGAGACGGCGGCGATGCTCATCGCTCACGAACTCGACGACCACGAGGTCGGGACCGTGGCGGACATCGAACCGGGGATGGACGAGGTGAAGTTCCTCGCGAAGGTGATTTCGGTGGGCGAGGTCCGCACCTTCGAGCGCGACGAGGGGGAAGACGGCCGCGTGATCAACGTCGAGGCCGCCGACGAGAGTGGCAGCGTCCGGCTGGCGTTCTGGGACGAACAGGCCGAGGCCATCGCCGATGGCGGCCTGGAAGCGGGGGACGTCCTGCGCGTGAAGGGGCGCCCCAAGGAGGGATACAAGGGGCTGGAGGTGAGCGTCGACCACGCCGAGCCCGACGAAGAAGCCGACATCAACGTCGACCTCGACGGCGCGACGACCGTCGACTCGCTGTCGCTGGGTCAGGAGGACGTCACCCTCCGGGGGCTGGTGCTGGACACGGACTCGGTACGGACCTTCGACCGCGACGACGGCAGCGAGGGCCGGGTCGCGAACCTCACCGTTGGCGACGAGACCGGGCGCGTGCGGGTGACGCTCTGGGACGGGATGGCCGACCGTGCGGCGGAGATCGAACCCGGGACGGCCGTCGAGGCCGTCGACGGGTACGTCCGCGAACGCGAGGGCGACCTCGAACTCCACGTCGGCGAGCGCGGCGCCATCGAGGAGGTCGAGGGTCCCGTCGAGTACGAGCCCGAGGCGACGCCCATAGACGACGTCGAGATCGGACAGCGCGTCGACATCGCGGGCGTGGTGCGCTCGACGGACCCCAAGCGCACGTTCGACCGCGACGACGGCAGCCAGGGGCAGGTCCGGAACGTCCGCATCCAGGACGACACCGGCGACATCCGCGTGGCGCTGTGGGGCGACCAGGCCGACACCGACCTCGCGCCCGGCGACGAGGTGCTCGCGGCCGACGTCGAAATCGAGGACGGCTGGCAGGACGATCTGGAGGCCTCCGCGAACTGGCGCTCGACGGTGGTCGTCCTCGAGGACGCCGCCGACACGACCGCCGACGTGGCCGGGACCGCCACGACGCCGGGCGGCACCGACGCGGACGGAGACGGGGACGGTGACGCGGCCGCTGCCGACGCGGGTGTCGGCCTCGACGCCTTCGCCGGCGACGGGTCGGCCGAGAGTGGCGCCGGGAGCGAGGGCAGTGAGACCGGTGGCGCGGGCCAGGTCGAGCGCGTCGAGTTCACCGGGACGGTCGTCCAGACCGGCGAGCCGGTCGTGCTGGACGACGGCACCGAGACAGTGAGCGTCGAGACCGACGAGCGCCTGCAACTCGGCGAGGAGGTGACCGTCCGCGGGCCGCTGGTGGACGGGCGCGTGGACGCCGACGACGTCTTCTGATACGGATTTCTGTAGTTCGATACCTGAGCGACCGCAGGAGCCTTGCGGTCGCATCCGGAAAATAGCTACAGCAATCCGTATGGGTGCATCGGAAACCCTTAAGACCGATACACCCCCGTTGTGGCGTATGAGCGTCGAGCTACCGTTCGCCCCGGTCGACGACATCATCCGGCGCAACGCGGGGGACCTGCGGGTCAGCGCCGAGGCGGCCGAGGAACTGGCCCGCCGCATCCAGCGCCGTGGAGCGGCCCTGGCCGTCGAGGCCGCCGACCGGGCGACGGACGACGGTCGGAAGACGCTGATGGCGTCGGACTTCGGTGTCGAGTCAGTCCCCGACAAGGACGACCTCGCGTTGCCCATCGCCCCGGTCGACCGCATCGCCCGGCTGGATATCGACGACCGGTACCGGGTGGCGATGGACGCGCGCGTCGCGCTGGCGACGGTCCTCGAATCGTACGCCGATACCGTGGCTGCGGCGGCTGCGGACCTGGCCCGGCACGCAGACCGCCGGACGGTCAAGGCCGAGGACGTCGAGGCGTACTTCCACCTCCAGCAGTACTTCGGATGAAGTTCGGCTACCGCGAGGTCTGTCTCGACCACGAAACCGGCCCCCGGCACCCGGAGAGCCCCGACCGCCTCCGGGCCATCAGGCGCGCGCTGGCCGACCGGTACGGCGTCGAGTACGTCGCCGCCGACTCGGCAGCGCCCGAGCGGCTGGGTGCGGTTCACGACCCCGACTACGTCAGGGAGGTCGAGGCCTTCTGTGCTGGCGGTGGCGGCAACTGGGACGCCGACACCGTCGCCTGCGAGGCGACCTGGGCGGCCGCCCGTGCCAGCGCGGGCCTCGCGGAGTGGGTCGGCCGGCGCGCCCTCGCGGGCGACGACGGCCGCGACACCCCCTTCTCGCTCGGTCGGCCGCCCGGTCACCACGCCGTCGAAGACGACGCCATGGGGTTTTGTTTCTTCAATAACGCCGCCGTCGCTGCCCAGACCGTCATCGACGAGGAACGCGCCGACCGCGTCGCCATCTTCGACTGGGACGTCCACCACGGCAACGGCACCCAGGACCTCTTCTACGACCGTGGCGACGTCTTCTACGTCTCCATTCACGAACGGGGCCTCTATCCGGGTACCGGCGACGTCGGCCAGACCGGGACCGGCGAGGGTGCGGGGACGACCCTGAGCGTCCCGTTCCCGCCGGGGACGACCCACGCGGCCTACCTCGCGGCGCTGGAGGACGTCGTCGGTCCCGCGCTCGGTGCCTTCGACCCCGACCTCCTGCTGGTGAGTGCGGGCTTCGACGCCCACGAACACGACCCCATCTCGCGGATGCGCGTCTCCACGGAGGGGTACGGCCGGCTGACCGAGCAGGTGCGGGCCATCGCCGAGGACTGTAACGCCGCGCTCGGATTCGTCCTCGAGGGGGGCTACGGGCTGGATACGCTCTCCGAGAGCGTCCGGATGGTCAACGAGGTCTTCGACGGCTACCAGCCCACATACGACGAGGGCGAAGTGAGCGACGCCGCGGAGACGGTCCTCGAATCGATCCGCGGGCTCGAGATCGAGGGCGTCTCGTAACCGCGCTGGCGAGAGATTCTTACCGGTCGGTGTCCAACTGTGGGTGTGCTCCACGAGGTAGTTGCAGGGCTGCCGCCGTGGCTGGTCGGCGGCGTCCTGCTCGGTCTGGGCGCGAGCCTGCTGGTGGCACTCCTCTTTCTCGGTGCCCAGCGGCTGCTGCCCGGAGGCGAGCAAGGGGCCGGGCACCGCGGGCCTGGCGACCCGTCGGTCCGGGAGAGCGGCGAGTCCCGGCGCCGCCGGGAGTTCCGCGCGTGTCTCGACGCCATCGGCGAACCGTACGCCGAGGACCACCCCGTCGAGGGTCAAGACATCGCCTTCTTCCTCCCCGAACGGGACGTGGCAATCACGTTCGACCCCCGCGCGTACTACCGCATCGACGGCTCGGGGGTCGAACCGCTGCTGGCCGAACACGAGATGCCGGGCTCGGTGCTGGTCGAGCGACTCCCCTTCGAGACGCCAGACCTCGGGACCGCGGGGGAGCGCGAGATCACTCCAGCCCGCGACGCGTTCGCGGAACTCGGGGTTCCTGCCGGCGCGTCCGTCGAGGAGGTCAGGCGGGCCTACCGCCGACGGGTCAAGGAAGTCCACCCTGACCAGGGTGGCGACGAGGACGCCTTCCGTCGGGTTCGAGAGGCCTACGTCACCGCGAAGGAACACGCGGACTGAGCCCGACGTCAGGAGGAACCGCCCTCGAAGTGGTCAACCAGGAGGTCGATTACCGCGTCGCGTCGCTCGTGTGGGACCCAGTGAGACGCGTCGGGGAACCGCTCGAGGCGGCCATCCACGCAGTACTCGAGGCTCTTGGGGGCCATCTCTGGGAGCAGGAACTTGTCGCCCTCGCCCCAGATGACCAGCGTCGGTGCCTCGACGCGCTCGCGTGGCGGGTCCTCGCCCGCGCGGAACAGCGCCCGGTACCAGTTGAGCATCCCCGTCAGCGCCCCGTCCCGGCGCCAGGCAGCGCGATAGTAGTCGATGTCCTCGTCGGTGAACGTGCCCTCCTCGGCCGTCTGAAACGCGTCGATCAGCCGCTGGAAGTCGCCCCGCCGCTGGGCCCACTCGGGAATCCGGGGCACCTGGAAGAAGAACATGTACCAGCTCTTGCGCATCTGTCGGGGGCTGGACTTCAGCGTCGCCTCGAAGACCGTGGGATGCGGGACGTTGATGATCCCGAGACGGTCGACGCTTCCGGGGTAGCGAAGCGCCAGGTCCCACGCGACGGCGGCCCCCCAGTCGTGGCCGACGACGTGTGCGGACTCCCGGCCGGCGGAATCGATCAGGGCGTTGATGTCGCCCGAGAGGGTCCCGATCCGGTACGCTTCGATCCCGTCGGGTTTGTCGCTCAGGTTGTACCCTCGCTGGTCGGGCACCAGCACCCGGTAGCCCGCCTCGACCAGCGGGCCGACGTGGTCGCGCCACTCGTACCAGAACTCGGGGAATCCGTGGAGCAACACCACCAGCGGGTCGTCGGGATCGCCCGCCGCGACGACGTGGAGGCGAACGCCGTTCACTTCGCGGAACGTCGATTCGGCGGACTCGATGTCGGGAAGCGGAGCAGTGGGTTCCGGTGTCATATTTCCGGCGCGAGTACCCGCAGGGCGACGGCGGGCCGCAACAGCGCCGTGGGCGGTCGCTCCAGCCGGAACACGCGGGCGAACGCGTCGGTCAGGACGCCGTCGGAGTGAGCCTTCCGGGACAGTCGCGCCACGTACCGGTTGAACAGGTCCGTGCCGAACGGCTTCGGGCCCTCCGTCTCCCGGAACTCGAAGTCCCTGCCGACGGCGAGCTTCCAGACGATGTCGACTGTCTCCCCGACTCGGTCGAAAAAGCGGGGCGCGATCCCGTCCAGCCCGCCCTCGGCCAGCGCGTGGTGCAACGCGAGGGCGTCCAGTGCCGCCACCGACATCCCCTGGCCGTAGATGGGGTTGAAGCTGGCGACCGCGTCGCCGGTCACGACCAGCCCCTCGGGGAACCGGTCGAGGTGCTCGTAGCGGCGCCGCCGGCTACACGGGAAGGGGTAGTGGTGGACGCCGTCGGAGGTCCAGGGGCGCTCCCTGGCGAGGCGTCCGACCTCGGGGACCGGCAGGCTCTCGGCGAACGCGACGAACCCCTCGCGGTCGGCGGGCGCGTCGTCGCCGTGAACGCCCTGGACAGCCACCTCCCAGCGGTCACCCTCGACGGGGATGGCCCCACCGCCGCGGGTCCGTGGCGCGTCGGGCGGGGCGAAAAACACCCGCCGGTCGTCGGGCGGGCGCTCGACCCGGATCGTGCTGTAGGTCACGTCGACGTGGACCTCCTCAACGTCGGGGGTGGGGAACCCGTGGTCGGCCAGCCACCTGGGCGTCCGGCTCGTACGGCCGGTCGCGTCGACGACCAGGTCCGCCGCCAGCGTCCGCTCGTCGCCGCCGGCCCGGACCCGGACACCAGTGACTGACTCGCCGGCGTCGTCGAACCGGTACCCGGTGACCTGCGTCCCGCCCTGCAGGTCGACGCCGTCCAGGGCCCGCACCTGCTCGCGGACCACGTGTTCGAACAGCGGCCGCGTCGCGCAGTACATCGGCATCTCGTCGGGCGGCTCGGCGAGAAAGCCGCCCCGGTCGTAGAACTGCAGTTCCGTCCCGGCGTCGACACACAGCCCGCCGGCCTCGAACAAATCATCCTCGAACCCGGGAAAGAAATCCGTCAGCGTCAGCCGCCCCGCCTCGAGCATCACGTGGGGGTGGCCCGTCTGTGGTGCGCCGTCGCGGACGGTCGGTTCGTCGGGGAAGGGGTCGCGGTCGAGGACCGTCACCCGCTCGAACCCGTCGGCCAGCACCCGCGCGGCACACAGTCCGGCCATACTCCCCCCGACCACGACGGCGTGGTCGCCGACCCGGTCAAGCCGTCCGCGGTCGTAGCGGGTGACGTTTGCGAGTGTCACGTATCGAACCTCCTTGCCAGCTCCGGCTCGAAGTCGCCGTCGTCTACCGTTCGGTGCGTCCGGAGTTTAATCTGCCGGCTATATCCCCTTGCTCATCAGGTGACTCCGCAGCAGGTCGGCCTCCTTGTTGCCGGTGACGCTGTTGACGAGTACGACGACGTCGTCGGCCGCGAACGCGCCCCTCTCGGCGAGTACCTGCGCCCCGGCCACGGCGGCGCCACCCGTCGCACTCGCCGTGACGCCGGCCTCCGCGAGCGACACGGCACCAGCGAGGATGGTCTCGTCGTCGGTCGCGACGGCACCCCCGTCCGTCGCCGCCAGCGCGTCGAGCGCGTGCGTCCCACCGGCCGGGTCGGGAATCTCCAGCGGCCCGCAGATGGTGTCGGGTCGCTCGGCGGGCTGGGGCACGTCGTCCCCGTCCGCCCACGCGTCCGCGATGGGTGCACACCCTGCTGTCTGAGCAGCGTACAGTCGCGGCGCCTTCTCGACCAGTCCCCACTCGAGGAGTTCCCTGCCGCCCTTCTCGATGCCGACGAGACCGGTCCCGTGGCCCGTGGGATGGACGACGGCGTCGGGGGCAGTCCAGTCCAGCCCGCGTGCGATCTCGTAGGCCAGCGTCTTCGCGCCCTCGTGGCGGAACGGCGTCTCGAAGGGGGCGACCGAGTGCCAGTCCGCGTCGGCGGTCGCGTCGGCGAACGCGTCGGCGGCGTCCCTGTATCGTCCCTCGACGACCGACATGTCCCCGCCGTGGACGTTCACCATCGCCTTGTTGACGAACGGGACGCGGGACGGGACGAAGGACTGCGACGCCAGTCCCGCGCGGGCGGCGTAGGCGGCCGCGGCCTGGCCGCCGTTGCCCATCGTCGGGAGCGCGACGGTCGCCGCACCCGCCTCGCGGGCCGCCGTCACCGCCAGCGCCAGCTCCCGATCGCGGAGTGCACCGGTCGTGCTCTGTCCCTCGTCTTTGACGTAGACCGACGCCACCCCCAGTTCGTCGGCCAGTCCGGGCACCTCGATCAGTGGCGTCCCGCCTTCGCCCGCGGTGACCAGCACGTCCGCGGGAAACGGCAACACGTCCGCGAACCCCGCGAGCCCCGCAGTCCCGGCCGCGAGTGTCTCCCGTGGCACGGTCCCGGCGTGGTCGTAGACCGGATCGAGCGCGCCGCCACAGTCCGGACAGACACCGGCCGTTTCGGGGTCGTGGGTCGCGGCGCAGTCGAGACACTGCAGCGACGCGAACGCCTCGGTCGTGTCCATGTCCGGTCGTGGGACCCGGCGACTATAATGACTGCTGTAGCTATTTTCCAGGTCGACCGCACGATGTCGGGCGGTCGATCCGGTACTGATACTGCCGTCTATAAGCCTGTGAGGAATTTCGACTCCACGGGTGGTCGGATATCCTCACGAAGTTATAGCCGGCAGTATGAACTACAGCAGTCATTATAAGCACTGTTCATCGTCCCCTCCGGACGGTTCGCAAACGACAGACAGCCCCGAACTGTAATGGGCAACGGTAACGAACTGGCGAGCGATGACACTGCTCAAACCGACGATGGGGGTGCACTGAGTTGAGCATCGACCCGGACGATCCGCACTGCCCGGAGTGTGGCGAGCCCATCGGGCAGACTGCGACATACTGCATGCACTGTTCGGCGGATCTCACCGAAGAGCGAGCGGCGGCCGACGAGGACGAGGACGGCGTGTGGGACAGCGCGGAGACCGGACAGGCCGACGCCGGGACCAGTTCCCGGGCAGACGCCACCACCTCCGGGGACAGGACAGCCGACACCTCCACTGCGTCCGGCGAGGGTGGCGGTGTCACGGCCGACGACGAACAGTTGCTGGACCCGGATGGGGTGGTGGACAACACTCTCACCGCGGTCGTGGGAATCGTCGTCGGGGTCGTCATCGGCGTGGTCGGGACCGTCGTTCTCCTGGCTCTCACGGGCAACGCGTGGGCACTGCTGTTCGGGCTGTGTGCGTGGCTGGGATCGACCGTCTACCTCGCCCGCCGCCGGACGGTTCAGGGCGCGATCGCGAAAGGGGGCTACGCGGCCGCAGTCGTTCTGCTGGTCGTCCCACTGGTCGCGTTCAGCCCACTCATGGACGTCGAGGGGGGTCTCGGAGAACGGGGCGGTGCCTTTCTGGTCCTGCTGGTGTTCGTCGCCGTTCCCGCCGGCGTCGCCGCGGCGATCGGATGGATCGCCTCCCGGTACACCCCGGCCGGCGACGCCGGGGCGCGGTAGCCTCAAGAAGCGAACGGTGGCCGTCGGTAGTGTGGACGCGGCGGTGGGTCCGGTCTCGCAGCCGTTTTGGTGGTGGGGCTCGCAGGCGCGCACATGACGGAGGTAGCGGTCGTCGGCGGCGGTCTGGCGGGGCTGGTCGCGGCCCGGACCCTGGCCGACCGCGGGGACGATGTGACGCTGTTCGAGCGCCGCGAAGAGGTCGGCGGGCGCGTGCGGAGTCGCCGGGTCGACGGGTTCACGCTCGACCGCGGGTTCCAGGTACTCTTTACGGCCTATCCCGCAGTCGAGCGGGAACTCGACCTGTCGGCGCTCGACCTGCGGACCTTTCCGCCCGGCGCGACGCTGTGTCGCCCGGGCGAGCGGTCGACGCTGTCGGATCCGCTCCGGGACCCGAAGGCCGCAACGGCGACGCTGTTCAACCACGAGATCACTCTGCGCGATAAATTGCGGGTCCTCAGACTCCGCCGGGACCTCGCCCGGACATCGCCCGCCGACATCTTCGCGGGCGCGGACGCGTCCATCGAGGCGTACCTGCGCGAGCGGGGGTTCTCCCGGGGGTTCGTCGAGAACTTCGCGGCACCGTTCTACGGAGGGATCACGCTTGACCGCTCGCTGTCGACCTCGCGTGCCGTCTTCGAGTACACGTTCAAGATGCTCGGCGCCGGCGCGACGGCGGTCCCGGCCGCGGGGATGGGTGCCATCCCGGCCCAGCTTGCGGCCGGGGCCCGCGAGTCCGGCGTCGTCATCGAACTGGCGACGCCGGTCGAGGCCGTCACGTCCGAGCACGCGGACGACTCCCCGTCGGGCGGCGTGGTCGTCGAGACACCCGGCGAGACGGTGACGGCGGACGCGGCGGTCGTGGCCGCCGACCCCTCGACCGCCCGTGACCTGACGGACGTCGACGCGATTCCGACGGACGCCCGGAGCTGTGTCACCCAGCACCTCGCGGTGCCCGACGCACAGGAGTTGCGGAGTGGCGCGCGTCTCCTGTTGAACGCCGAAGACGACCGGCCCAACCAGGTCGCACCCGTCTCGGCCGCGGCTCCCGAGTACGCCCCGGACGGTCGGCAGTTGCTCAGCGCGACGTTCCTCGGTCGGCAGGACGCCGACGACGACGCCCTCGCCGCGGAGGTCCGCGAGGCGCTGGCGTCCTGGTTCCCCGAAAACCAGTTCGCGGAGCTGGAGCTCGTGGGGACCGACCGCGTCGAGTTCGCGCAGTTCGACCAGCCGCCGGGCTTCTATGATCGCCTGCCCGCCGTCGACGCCCCGGACGGGCCGGTGTACCTTGCGGGCGATTACACGCAGTGGTCGTCGATCCAGGGCGCGCTGGAGAGCGGGCGCGAAGCGGCCCTCGCCGTCCACGAGAACGCGAGTCGGTAGGCGGGGGCGGGCCCGACCTCCGATCTGAGACTGTCCGGTCTCCCGCAGTCACAGCTGGTGGCGGAATTCGCCGAGCGGTGGAAACACGAGCGGCTCCCCATCGTCGAAGACGACGGGCGCGAACGCGTCGGCGTCGGTCACCAGCGGCGACATGAAGTCCGCCGCGGACATCTCGTTGACCTCGACGCCCCGCAGCAGGCGGTTGAACGCCGGGAGCATCACGACGTCCGCGCCGCGGTAGACGCCCTCCCCCGCGAGCAGACAGGGGCGGCGCTGTCCCTCGATGGTGATTGTCGGGTGGTCGTGGCCGATCACGTACCGCTCGGCGTCCGTATCGGGGGCGACGTGACCGTGACAGACGACCGTCCCGCTGATCCGGTGGGATTCGACGGTCGGTCCCGACCACACCGAGTCGAGCATCGTGTCGTGATTGCCGGGCACGACGACGGGGCGCGTGCCGGCCTCGCGGGCCGCCGACGCGAGCGCGTCGACGACGTCCCGGACGGTCCGCGGGACGGTCCGAAACGAGTGCAGCAGGTCCCCGGCGACGACGACCTCCGCCGGGTCGTGGGTCGCCAGCAACGACTCGAAGCGCTCGATCATGTCCGAGCCGTCCCCCACCGGAAGCTCGACGTTCGAGGACGGCCCGCGGCCGACGTGCAGGTCCGCGATGACGAGCGTCTCGCCCAGCACCAGGGCGCGGTCGGCGACCGTCACGCCGGCGAGCGCGTCGAGGTCCGGATCGGTCGGCATGGCCGTGTCTGGGGCGTCGAGCGTCAAGTCTCTGCCGTCCGCGCCGCGGGAGACACGAACAATTAACGTTCCGCGGGCCCGCCGGGGAGGTATGACAGGGTTCTCCGCACGCGTCGAGCAGGTATCGATAAGCGGCATCCGGGAGGTCTTCGAGGCGGCCGGCGAGGACGCCATCAACCTCGGACTGGGCCAGCCCGACTTCCCGACGCCCGAGCACGCCCGCGCAGCCGCCCGCGACGCTATCGCACGGGGAGAGGCCGACGCCTACACCTCCAACAAGGGCACCCAGTCACTGCGCGAGGCAATCGCCGACAAGTACGCCCGGGACAGCGACCTCAACGTCGACCCGGAGGATATCATCGCCACCGCGGGCGGCAGCGAGGCCCTCCACATCGCCCTGGAGGCCCACGTCGACATCGGCCAGGAGGTGATCATCCCCGACCCGGGCTTCGTCTCCTACGACGCGCTGACCCGCCTGGCGGGTGGCACGCCACGGCCGGTCGCGCTCCGGGACAACCTCACACTTTCCCCGGCGGCCGTCGAGGCCGCCATCACCGACGAGACGGCGGCGTTCGTCGTCAACAGCCCCGCGAATCCGACGGGCGCGGTCCAGTCCGTCGCCGATATGCGCGCGTTCGCACGCATCGCGGACGAGCACGACGTCC
>JAHENO010000085.1 GCA_018609945.1 Haloarculaceae archaeon
CGGACAATCTTTGCAACGCCTTTCAGGAGCGCGACCGGCGCGAAGCCAAACGGCGTCGTAATGTGTCGTTCCAGCGTGCCCCACTGAACCTCGCTGCCGATGTCGTTCGAGACGGAGGAGTACGCCCCGACAGAGAGCGTCCACAGGAAGTACCCGACGATAATGCCTTCGAGCGACTCGGTGAGCGCCTGGCCGACCAGCAGCTGGCCGCCGTAAAACAGGACGCCGAAGAAGAAGATTGCGACGACGATCCCGCCGACCGCGTTGGCCGGGTACCGGAGGAAGATCAGGAACTCGCGGTAGAGGACTGCCCGCGCCAGGTGGTAGTACGTGGCCGGACGGGGTTCCGCCTCCGCCACCGGTTCGGAGTCAACGGCGTCCGTCACGGCGCTCACCTCCAGTACCTGTCTCTGTCACTCTGAACCCTCGCTCGCTGTCGCCCCGCGGAGTCCCTTCGCCTCCCCGGTCAAACTGACGAACACGTCCTCCAGATCCGGTTCCACGGTGTGCACGTGCTCGACGGTAACGCCCGCGTCGCGAAGCGAGTCCATGAGCGCGTACAGCTCGTCGCCGCTCGCCCGTACCTCGATACGGCGGCGCCCGTCGACGGTTTCGTCGCCAAGGAGTTCGAACCCCGCATCGAGGCGGCGCACCACGCGGTCGTCGAGATCGCGACTCGTGATCCGGACGGCGTTGCGGTCGGCACCGCGCAACAGGTCCTCGACCGTACCGTCGGCGACGATTCGCCCGTCCGACAGGACGATCACGCGGTCACAGACGTCCTCGATGACACGCATGTCGTGGCTGCTGAGGAGGATTGTCAACCCCTCCTCCCGGGCGAGTCGCCGCAGTTCGGTCCGGAGCGTTCTGGAGCTCTCGACGTCCAGCCCCAGTGTCGGTTCGTCGAGAAAGACGAGTTTCGCCCCGCCAGCGAGCACACTGGCCAGTGAGACTTTCTGTTTCATCCCGCGGGAGAGGTCACGCACGGCGGTATCGGCGTGGTCGGCGAGCCCCAGTCGGTCGAGCAGGCGGTCGTGTCGGTCGGCTATCGAATCCGGATCGATGCCGCTGATCGTCGCAAAGTAGCGGAGGTTCTCCCGAACCGTCAGCCGCCAGTAGTCGTTCCGCGCACCCTCGAGCATCGCGTCGACATCGGCATAGATCCCGCGCTGGCCACCGGTCGCGTCAGTTCCGAACACCCGTATCGAACCTGCGTCGGGGAGCACCATCCCGAGGATCGACTTGATCAGCGTCGTCTTCCCGGCACCGTTGGGCCCGAGCAGTCCGACGACCGCACCCTGCTGGACCGCGAAGCTCACGTCGTCGACGGCGAGGACGGCGTCGTCCCCGTCGCCGAACTGTTTCGAGACACCCTCCACGACGAGCGCTGGCTCGGTCGCGACCCTCCCTGCCGTCCGGCCGGACGAACCGGCAGCATCGCCGTTCTGCGAGCGCGCCAGTCGGCGCTCCTCGGCGGCGCGATCGGCCGACTCCTCGCCCGTGGGTACGGTATCTCCCATTGCTCCCCCGATACGGCCTCGACGGGCATAAACGACACCCGAACCAGAGAGAGAACGGCCTTTGGGACCGGTCGGAGATGACGAGGCTGAAGCGGCTCGCGAAGGTCGCCGGGGATGGTGAGCGAGGGATTGAATTGACTCGAAACCGTATGCGTCGTGATGGGAACCTCCCCGCCCGGTCCGACAGGTGAACCGCTCTTTGGCAGTAGCCGCCGGTTCGCGAACGACCCCTTCCGATTCCTCTCGGCCTGCGAGCAGGCCTACGGCGGTGTGGTCCAGTTCGATCTCGGGCCGATGGACACGTACCTGCTGACAGAGCCCGAGCACATCGAGCGGGTCCTCGTCTCCGAAGCGGAGCGCTTCTCGAAACCCGAGTTCCAGGGCGACGCGCTGGGCGACCTGCTGGGCAAGGGACTGTTGCTCAGCGAGGGCCAGACGTGGCGCGAACAGCGCCGACTGGCGACGCCGGCGTTCCAGATGGATCGTCTGACCGACTTCGCGGACGACATCGTCGCCCACAACGAGACCCTGCTGGCCGACTGGAGCGACGGCGCGGTCGTCGACGTGGAAGAAGCGATGACGCGGGTGACACTCGCGATCATCACCGATCTGATGTTCGGGACAGACCTCCCGGAGGAGCGAATCCGGACCATCCGGGAGGCCCTCGAGCCCCTCCGCGCGCGGTTCGAACCGGATCCGGTCCGCTTCGCCGCACCGACGTGGCTCCCCATGCCGGGTGACAGCGAGTACGAGACCGCGCTGGAGACCATGGAGTCGGTGGTCGCCGACATCGTCGCCGAGCGCCGCGGCAGCGAGGGCGACCCCGAGACCGACGAGGGGCCCGAGGACCTCCTGTCGATCCTCCTGCGCGCCCGGGAACGCGGCGAACAGACCGACAAGCAGATTCGCGACGAGACGATGACGATATTGCTGGCGGGCCACGACACGACCGCCCTGACGCTGACCTACAGCTGGTACCTCCTCTCGCAGCACCCGACGGTCGAAGCCCGACTCCACGAGGAACTGGACGAGCAACTCGGCGGCGACCCACCGACAGTGGCCGACATCCCGGCGCTCGACCTGGTCGGGCGCGTCATCGACGAGTCCATGCGGCTGTACCCGCCGATATACGCCCTGTTCCGCGACCTGGCCGAACCGGTCACGTTCGGCGGCTACACTGTCCCCGAGGACGCGACGATCATGCTCTCCCAGTGGGCGATGCACCGCTCGGAGCGGTTCTGGGACGACCCCGAACAGTTCGACCCGGACCGGTGGGCCGGCGACGACGACCGCCCACGGTTCGCGTACTTCCCCTTCGGGGCCGGGCCCCGCCACTGCATCGGCAAGCACCTCGCGGAACTGGAGGCGAAGCTCATTCTCGCACGCACAGCCCAGGAGTACAGACTCGAGTACACCCGCGAGGGCGAACCCGACCTGCAGCCGACACTGACGATGCACCCGCGGGACGGGATGCCGATGCGGGTCCACGAGCGGTAGTCGGGGCTGGGACTTCCGGGCTACCCTAACAAATATGCAACAGGTGTATCCGCTGGTAGACCGTTCGTGGAGACATGGCCGTAGGAACACGCCTTTCGAGACGACTTGCCGACTTCGGTACGCGGTCGATCGTCACACACGCCATCATGGCATTCGGGTTCGCGGGTGCCATCATCTCCGGACTGTTCGTCCCCGGACAGGTGGGAGTCATCTCCATGGTCGCCTTCATCAACTTCACCGCCGGAATGTGGATCTGCCAGTCCATCCACTCGCTCGGGAACGCCGCGACGGACGACGAGTACAACGGCGTCCTCCTGGAGGTACTCGACCGTGTCTAACGAACCGGGGTTCGACACCGGCCGGTTCGGTCGCACGCTGGCGCTGATCGGCTTCGTGACTGCGGTCTTCCTGTTACTCTCGGCCAACCGTCTCGGTGACGACCTGTTCAAGATCGGTGCCGTCGCTATCGGTGCGGTCGGCCTGATCACTGCCATCGTCGGCTTTCTGATCGCCGCCGGGAGCGCATTCGACGAGTGAACCGCCTCGGGGTCAAGCCCCGAGGCTTCCCGTGGATTAGCGGAGCTTACGGCCTTCACCCTCGGAGTCAAGCCCCGAGGCACTCGGCCTGCTCCGCCTGTAGGTTGGCTCGGAATCTGGCACGGGACGGGACGGGCTTCGGGTCGTACAGCTCACAGTACGGCTACCAGACGCGGCGCCGCAGCCCACGGCCCGGCCAGAGCGGACACGTCGGCGGCGAGATACTACATGATAACCGAGTGGTACGAGGTGTTATAACGCTCTAGACCCTACATACGGTTGCGTATGTCCGAGACAACCGCCGACGCCGAGGGAATCAACGAGGAGAATCAATGGCCGGATCTGGCGATCGGTCTCTACGACCGACTCACCGGCCGGAACGCCGAGATAATCTACGAGTTCGAGGACATGGAAGTGCAGGTTCCGAACAAGGTGGGTGACGACGCCGACCACGCCACCTGGCACCTCGACGGGACCATCACCATTACGACCCGGGAGCGTGACTGAAACCCCAGCTCCGCGAGCGCCGCTGACCGTCGAGACGGACCTCGAACTCACGATCGACGGTGTCCGGGCGGACGTTCGCTCGACTGGTGACCGGCTGTTCGTCGAGTTCCCGTC
>JAHENO010000086.1 GCA_018609945.1 Haloarculaceae archaeon
AGGACAACGACCGCCTCCGGCGGGCGCTGGAACGCAAGCTCTGGGAGGACAAGAAACACAACATCAACTTCTCGGCCCTCGTGTCGAGTGGCGAGATGGACGACGACGAGCGCAACCAGTGGATCGACGCGCTCATCGAGCAGGGCTACTCCGAGGAGGGCGCCAAGGAAGTGCTGGAGTTCGCGGGCGCCGAGATCGCAAAGAGCGAGATGGAGGATTAGCGTGCGCGGCGAGGAGTTCATCGACGCGGCCGACCGCGCCCTTGAGGAGACCTACGAGGCGCCCACGAGCCTGGGCGAGTACGTCGGGATGCTCTTCGAACACCCCTACAGGGCCGCCCACGCCTCGAAGTACCTGCTGGACGCCATCGAACACGCCGGCACGCGAACGGTCATCGAAGAGGGCGAGGAGAAGGAGCGCTACCGCTTTTTCGACGACCCGTGGAACGACGGCGAGCACGCCATCCTCGGGAACACCGAGGTGTTGAACGACTTCGTCGACGACCTGCGCTCGATCGCCGCCGGCCGCGGCAAGGGCGAGAAGATCCTATGGCTCGCCGGCCCCACGGCGACGGGCAAATCCGAGCTGAAACGGTGCCTCATCAATGGCCTCCGGGAGTACTCCAAGACCGAGCGCGGGCGCCGCTACACGGTGGAGTGGAACGTCGCTGGCGCGGGCGAGACGCCGGGACTGACCTACGGCGACCGCGAGGTCGACGACGAGGACGACTGGTACGAGAGCCCGGTCCAGTCCCACCCGCTGACGGTATTTCCGGACGACGTGCGGGCCGAGATCGTCGCGGAACTGAACGACCGGCTCGACGACCACATCCCCGTCCGTGTCGAGGGCGACCTCGACCCCTTCTGCCGGGAGGCCTACGAGTATCTGGAGGAGCAGTACCGCCGACAGGGCGTCGAGGAGCTGTTCTCGGCGGTCACCAGTCCCAAGCACCTCCGCGTGAAGAACTTCGTCGTGGACGTCGGGCGCGGGATCGGCGTGCTCCACTCCGAGGACGAGGGCCAGCCCAAGGAACGGCTGGTCGGCTCGTGGATGGCCGGGATGCTCCGCGAACTCGACTCGCGGGGCCGCAAGAACCCCCAGGCCTTCTCGTATGACGGCGTGCTCTCGCAGGGCAACGGCCTGTTGACCATCGTCGAGGACGCCGCCCAGCACGCCGACCTGCTCCAGAAACTGTTGAACGTCCCCGACGAGGGGCGCGTGAAACTGGACAAGGGCATCGGGATGGACATCGACACCCAGCTCATCATCATCTCCAATCCCGACCTGGAGGCCCAGCTGAACCAGCACGCCGACCGCGAGGGCAAGGACCCGCTGAAGGCGCTCAAACGGCGCCTGGACAAACGCGAGTTCGGCTACCTCACGAATCTCTCGCTCGAGGCCCAGTTGCTCCGGCGGGAACTGACCAACAGGACCGAGGTGTGGGACGCGTCCTCCCGGGACCAGATCGAGGAGTGGATCCGCGAGCCGATCTCGGTCTCGGTCAGGGACAGCACCGACTCGGTCACGGAGCGGGAACTCGCGCCCCACACCATCGAGGCGGCGGCACTGTACGCGGTGGCCTCGCGGCTGGACGACAGCGATCTGCCCGGCGGGCTGGACCTCGTGGACAAGGCCATGCTGTTCGACCGCGGTTCCCTCCAGGAGGGCGACGAACGCGTCGACATCGAGGAGTTCGATTTCGACGACGGCGCGACCGACGGCGACCACGGCATCCCGGTCACGTACACCCGGGACGTTCTCGCCGGCCTGCTCCACGACGAGCCCGACCGGTTCGACGAGACGTTGCCGGTCGAGCGGATCATCATGCCCCGCGACATCCTCGACGAGATGGCAGACGACCTCCGGACGGCCCCGGTGTTCTCGAACGCGGAGGCCGCGGAGTTCGAAGAGCGGGTCGTCCCCGTGAAGAACCACATCTTCGCCCGCCAGGAGGAAGACGTCCTCGACGCGATGATGCGCGACAAGCGCGTCGACCAGGAGACCGTCGAGGAGTACATCGAGCACGTCTACGCGTGGACGGAGGGGGAGAAAATCGAGAACGAGCGCGGGGAACTGGAGGCGCCGGACCTCCTGAAGATGAAGGTCTTCGAGGTGGAACACCTCGGGCGCTTTTCCGAGGACGACTACGAAGGGGACAAACCCCACGAGCAGGTCCGGAAGTTCCGCACCGAGAAGATCATCACGGCGCTGAACCGCCACGCGTGGACCCAGCGGGACGAGGAGTTCCACGTCGAGGACGTCAACCCCAAGGAGATCCCCGTAATTCGGACGGTGCTCGGCAGCCACGACTGGGAGGACGTCCGGCGGACCTACGAGGACTTCGACCCCCGGCAGTGGTCCAACCCGCCCGGCGGCACCGAGACGGCCGATCTGAAGGAGACGACTATCGAGAACATGCAAGAGATGTTCGACTACAGCGAGGCCTCGGCGGAACTGACCAGCCGGCACGTCATGAGCCAGGTGAGCTACAAATGGGACTGAATCAGGTGAGCCACAGCGGGAGGCAGGTGCAGGACAGATGGGACTGAGAGACGACCTCGAACGCTACCGCGAGGTCGGCGAGAAGCGCCGGCAGGACCTCGCGGAGTTCATCCAGTACGGCGACCTGGGCCAGTCCCGGCCGGACGCAGTCCGGGTCCCGATCAAGATCGTCGACCTCCCGGAGTTCGAGTACGCCCAGCGCGACATGGGCGGGGTCGGCCAGGGCGACGCCGAGGAGGGCGACCAGGTCGGCCAGCCCCAGCCCGGCGACGGCGACGAGGACGGCGAGCCGGGCGAGGAGGGCGGCGAACACGAGTACTACGAGATGGACCCCGAGGAGTTCGCCCAGGAACTCGACGAGGAACTCGGGCTGGACCTCGAGCCGAAGGGCAAGAAGGTCATCGAGGAGGTCGAGGGCGACTTCACGGACATCACCCGGACGGGGCCGACGAGCACGCTCGATTTCCAGCGGCTGTTCAAGCAGGGCCTGAAACGCAAGCTAGCGATGGACTTCGACCGCGAGTACGTCCGCGAGGCCCTGAAAGTAGAGGGGTGGGGCCCACAGCGCGTCTTCGAGTGGGCCCGCGAGGGGAACCTCCCGGTCTCGAAGGCCTGGATCGAGGAGACGTACGCCGAGATTCCCGCCGACGAGAAGACGACGTGGGCGACCATCGAGGAGATGGAAGACAACGTCGAGCGCGAGTCGACCGCCCAGCGCATCCGCCGGGAGGGTGTCGATCAGATCCCGTTCCGGCGGGAGGACGAACGTTACCGCTATCCCGAGATCGAGGAGGAACACGAGAAGAACGTCGTGGTCGTCAACATCCGGGACGTCTCGGGGAGCATGCGCCAGAAGAAACGCGAACTGGTCGA
>JAHENO010000087.1 GCA_018609945.1 Haloarculaceae archaeon
ACCTGGCACTGGCAGATCCACCTCCAGTCGACGCTCAGTTACGTCGGCCTGTTCGTCAGCCGGCTCCTGGTCGTGCTGGTGCCGCTGTTCGTGGTGCTCGTGCTCGGCCGGCAGGTGGTCGACGATGCGTGACCTCCGCGACCTGAACGCCGTCGCGCTCGCGTCGGTCGCGACCGTGGTGGCGCTGGTCGCGCTCGTGGCGGGCGTCGGCGCCATCGGGCTCTGGGCCGGGTACGTCAACACCTGGCGGTCGTTTTTCATCATGGAGCAGGTCGTCGCGACCGTCACGCCAGTCGTGCTCGCGCTGGCGGCCGCGCTGGTCGTCTCCGGGATCGGGACGATCGCCTACCTGGACTGAAGGGGCTGGCCGTTTTCGGATCGATCCGCCGCCCCCCGAATCCGGTCGATGTTTCCGGGAGTACTCACGCGACCTGGGCGACGATTTCGTCCTCGAACCGGACAAGCCCCTGGACGATCAACGCCGCGGCCAGGAAGAGCCCGGGGTCGGCGTGCTCGCGCATGTCGGCGGCGAAGGCGTCGATCCACTCGCCGAGGTGTTCCTCGAGGAACACCCGCTCGAAGCCGAACGTCTCCTCCTGGCCGGCCCGCTGGCGCTCGACGAGGTGGCGCAGGAAGGCGAGTTCGACCGCGATGAAGTCGTCCTCCTCCTCGTAGTCCTCCGGCGAGGACCACCCCGCCGCGCGGTAGCTCTCGGTGACCGCCGCGAGCCCCTCTCCCAGGAAGTCGGTGTCCTCGCGGTAGTACGACTCGTGGGGCAACACCGGCGGGCGCGGGCCGACGAACAGCCGCGTGTACTCCGTGTTCAGGTCCTCACGGATCTCCACGAGGGGTCGGTCCCGGTTGTCGTCGATCCACGCCTCCAGCATCCCGAACCCCTCGTCCATGGGCTCGTTGACCGACTCCTCGGGGACCATCGCCTCGCCGCTCAGGAGGCGGTCGAGGAACCCCGTCTCGGGGACGTCCCAGAACACCGCGATGCCGAAGTCGACGAGTTCGAGGCGCGCCTCGTAGAGGGCCTCCTCGTTCACCGCTTCTCACCCTGGTTGAACAGCAGCCGGCTCCGGCAGTCGCCGCAGTACTCGAAGACGCTGTGTTCGGAGTCGGGCGCGAGCCCCTCCACGAGGTCCCCGACCTCCTCCTCGATCTTGCTCGCCGAGGCGGCGCTGGCGAACGGTTTCCCGCAGCGGACACACTCGAGCATCTCGTCTTCGTGGACGGTCAGCCACGCCTCGCCCCCGCGGTTCTCCGGGAGCAGTGAGAGGTCTAGGCCGCCGTCCATGGTGATGGCCGTCTCCGGACACCCCTCCTCGCAGAGCCCGCAGTTGACACACAGCTCGTGGTTGAACTGCAACTCCGCGTTCTCGGTGCGCCGGATTGCGTCGGTCGGACAGAGGTTCGTGCAGGTCGGCGTGAGGGTACACGAGTCGTCGACCTCCATCACCCCGAAGTCCTTGAGCCCGCGGATCACCTCCCGCTCGGGCGTGACGTGTTCGAGGATGGCCCGGACGCTCTCGAGCGTCCAGCCGTGGCTGTCGAAGGCGGGATTCGGGCGGTCGGCCCCCTCGACGCCGCCGGTCGCCTCGTGCTCGCCCGCCGGGACCGGTGACTCCTCGAGTGTCAGCTCCGCGAACGTCGAGAGCTCCTCGACGAACGGGCCGTGGTCCCGGTCGGGCGCGAAGAAGCCGACCCGCTCGCCGAGACCCAGGTCCCGCGTCGCCCGGTTGAGCCGCTCGACGAGTTCGGCCTTCGGGTCAGGCCCGGAGTGGAGACACGACCCGCCACAGCCGACGATGGCGACGCCGTCGGCCCCCGTCGCCAGCGCGTGCATGACGTGGGCCTCCCCGACAGTGTCAGTACAGTTGACCCGCACCGGGAGGATCGGGGGATAGGAGACGTCCGCGCCGCGCGCAGCGTCGCGACCGTACGCGCGCAGGCGTTCAGCGGCGTACTCAGAGCAGACGAACGCGACGACCTGCGTCCCGATGGCCTCTTCGCCCCAGGGGAGCCAGCCGCCGTCCTCGCCCTCGACCAGTGCCTCGACCTCGCGCGCGATCCGCTCGTTGGACGGCTCGCGCAACTTCGTCGCGCCCGTCGGGCAGGCGCTGGTGCAGGCGCCACAGTTCTGGCACGCGACCTGGTCGAACGCCACCTCGTCGACGGCCGGCCGGGCGACCGCCCCGTGCGGGCAGGCGTCGGAGCAGGCGGTACAGCCCTCCTGGCTCGACGCCCCGGCCGCACAGACGTCCATCTCGAGGTCGAGGAACTGCGGCTTCTCGATCCCGCCCAGGCGGGACTCGACGGCCGCGACCGTCCCTGCGTCGGCCTGTCCGGTGTAGTACCCGACCTCGCCGCCCCGGGTCCGCGACGGGCCGTCGGGGTAGACGACCTGGTCGACCTCGAGGGTGCGCTCGACGCCCGAGAGGTCGATGGCGTCGGTCGGACAGACGTCGATCCACTCGCCGTCGGGCGCGCCGGGATCGATGTCGACGGGGAACTCCGTCACCATTCCGTCGGGACCTTCCCGGACGCAGTCGAGACAGTCGATGCAGTCGTCCGTGACGCGCGCCTCGAGAGTCACCTCGAACTCGCCGTACGAACCCTCGACTGCGGTCACGCGCCCGCGCTCGACGGAGACGCCGCCCAGCCCCTCCGCGTCGGCGAAGTCCGCGCCGTCGGCGACCAGCGTGACCTCCGCGGTGTCGGCGAGGGTGGCGGCCGTCTCGGGGTCGCCCACCACGGCCACCCGCCGGCCCGCCTCCCGGGAGACGGTCCGCGAAATCGCCTCCTCCTGCATGCCGGCAGCGGTCGCGTTTATCAGGCGCGCGGTCTTGTCGGTGGCCGCCGCGGGGTCGTGGACCCACGAGCAGGTCTCGCGGTGGTCGACGAAGAAGGTCGCGTCGGGGTGGAGACCGTGGTCGTCCGCGAGCCCGCGGATGCGCCGCTGGCAGGACGGTTCGGGTGTCGTGGCGATCAGGTGGTCGAGGTCGTACTCCTCGATGACCTGGGACATCGCCCCCAGCCCGTCCTGGCAGAGCAGCTCCGAACTCGCGACCACGTCGACCTCCTCAACGCCGTCCCGGACGCCCTCGAGATCGATGTCGCAGGTACCGCCACAGGAACACACGAACGCGCCGACGTTCATAGCCCGGCATGCGCTGGCGCGATAATAGGGCTTGGGGTGGGAACACGCCGAACCCGAATCTGAGTGGGGGATGCCGAAAGAATAGTTTTCCGAACGGAAAATCCTGATTTCCCATTGAAACCTGATAGTTTGGGCAGGCCTAAAAAGCTCTTCTTTAACCGACAAATTTTGCCAAATTTTTATTATCGTCGGGGATGTGCTTCCTTGGAAGGTGCGCATGTCAACCACCACCACACCGGCGGCGGACCGGCGGACACGACCGAGGGAGACAGACACATGAGTTCCCAGCACGAACCAGTTTCACTCGACCTCGACAGGCGGTCGTTCATGAAGGCGAGCGCGCTGGCGGGTGCCGTGGCACTGGGGGCCAGCGGCGCCGGGCACGCGCTGGAAGGGGATTCGACGGACGCGGGCGGCGCGTCGTCGGATCCCGGGGAGATGAGCAAGACGATCTGCAACTACTGTTCCGTGGGCTGTGGCTTCCGCGGCGAGCGGGAGGGCGACGCGTTCGTCGGCATGGAGTCGTGGGACGAACACCCTGTCAACGCGGGCAACCTCTGCTCGAAGGGTGCGTCGATCCTCGGGACCGAACACTCCGAGAAGCGGCTCAAGCGCCCGATGATCATGGAGGACGGCGAGTGGCGGACCCTCTCGTGGGAGCGGGCCTACGAGCGCCTCGGCAACGACATCAAGGCGCTCTGGCCCGACCACGAGCGGGCGAGCGCCCCCGACATCCCACAGGAAGACGTCAATCTCAGCCGCGAGAGCGTCATGCTCCTGGGCAGCGCCCACCACTCCAACGAGGAGTCCTACGCCATCCGGAAGCTGGCGGCCTTCATGGGCACGAACAACATCGACCACCAGGCGCGGATCTGCCACTCGACGACGGTCGCCGGGCTGGCCAACACCTGGGGCTACGGGGCAATGACCCAGCCGATCAACGACTACCGGAACTTCGACCTCAACATCATCATCGGGCAGAACCCCGCCGAGGCCCACCCCGTCGCGATGCAACACATCCTGGAGGGGCAGCGACGCGGGGGCACCATCGTCAACGTCGACCCGCGGTACACGAAGACGTCGGCCCACGCCGACTACTTCTACCGGCTCCGGCCCGGCACGGACGTGGCCCTGATGATGGGGCTGGTCCGGTACCTGCGCGACCAGGGCGAACTCGCGATGGGCGGCGACGACGAGACCGGCCAGAACATGCTCGACGACCGCGTGATGGGCTGGCCGGACGTCGAGGCCGAACTCGAGAAGTACGACCTCGATACCGTGGCGGACATCACCTGGATCGACCGCGAGGACCTCGAAGAGCTGGGCGATCTCATCATCGAGAACAAACCCCACGTCCAGATCGAGTGGGCGATGGGCGCCACCCAGCACAACAACGGGACCCAGAACATCCGGTCGTTCGCGATCACGAGCCTGGCCTCGGGGAGTTCCGCCCGGAGCGGCGGCGGCCTGCAGGTCATGCGGGGCCACGCCAACGTCCAGGGCGCGACCGACCTCGCGGTGGCGAGCCACATCCTGCCCGGCTACTACGGGCTCACGCCCGGCGGCTGGCAGTGGTGGGCCGACGTCTGGGACAACAGCCCCTACGTCAGCGGGAGCACGTCCTTCGCCGAACTCTACAACAAGTTCGAGCTGATGCCCCCCGAGAAGTACGTCCGGCAGCACCCGGGCGAGGAAGGCCCCCAGGACTTCCCGGGTACGACGAAGGAGACGGACCCCGCGAATCCGGCCGAGAACTCGATGATGTTCCAGAACGGGCTGACCGTCGCCCGGTGGTTTGAGGCCGCCCTCGACCAGGAGGACCGCCTCCAAGAGACGCCGATCTACCAGCCCGAGCAGGTGAAGATCGCGGTCTTCTGGGGCCACTCCTCGAACTCCATCAGCGAGATGCGCAAGATGAAAGAGGGGATGGAGAACCTCGACCTGCTGGTGGTGATCGACCTGTTCCCGACGGTCGCGAGCGTCCTGCCGGAC
>JAHENO010000088.1 GCA_018609945.1 Haloarculaceae archaeon
CGACGCGGCCGAACTCGACGACGACGTGCGGGCGTTCCTGCGCGAGGCGGCAGCCGAGTCGGCGATCCACCGGGAACGGCTGGACGAACTGGTCGCGGAACTCGAGGCCGACAGCGTTCCCTTCGACGAGGTCAAGCAACTGGTCGAGCAACGCTACGAGACCGGCAGCGACTTCGACGGCGTCCTCTACGACCAACTGTGCAACGAGGAGACCGCCTACAAATTCTACGACGACCTCATCGAGGTACTCGAGGGTGCCGAGGCGTCGTTCAGTGTCGACCGCGAACGCGTGCTCACCGTCCTCCGTGAGATCCGCGCCGAGGAAGAGGACGGCGTCGAAGAGGTCACTGAGCTGATGGAGGCCAAAGAATGACCCGGGGTGGCAGATGAACACCGCAAACCAGTATCTGAAGGCCATCTACCTGGTCCAGCAGATCGAGGACGGTCCGGCATCGACGGGCGCCATCGCGGACATGCTCGACGTCAGCCCCGCAAGCGCGAACGAGATGATCGGCAAGCTCGAAGACCAGGAGCTGTGCAGCCACGAGAAGTACAAGGGCGTGGACCTGACCGACGACGGGATCCACCGGGCACGCGAGGCACTCCAGAACTACTGCATCATCGAGCGATTCCTCGTCGAGGTGCTCGGCGTCGAGGACTTCCGCGGGGAGGCACGCCAGCTGGAGTCAGTCATCGACGAGACGGTCGCTGACCGCCTCGACACGATTATCGACCGCGAACCGCAGTGTCCGGACTGTTTCCATCCCGAAGAGGACGTCTGTGCGTTGCTGGAAGTCGAGGCCGACCCCGCGGACTGAGTCCACATGGCAGCCGCGCTCCTCGAGACGTTCGGTCCGTTTCTGATTCCCGTGGCACTGTTCCTGTTTGGCCTGTGTGTCTACTGGCTACTCATCTTCCTCCAGCGGCGCTGACCTTCTGCCAGTCGTAGTCATTCCCCCTCGGCGTCCGCGGTGGTATCAGGAGAGCAGACATTATAAGAGGACGGCGGACGCCCGGTAGCGTATGACGGAGGAACCGATGACGCGCTTCGAGGTGCCCGACCGCGAGGAACTCCCGGCGGATGTCAGGGAACGCATCGAGGAGGAAACCGAGCGTGCGGGATTCACGCCCAACGTCTTCCCGGCATTCGCGTACCGGCCCGGTCAGTTCCGTGCCTTCTTCGATTACTACGACTCGCTCATCGAGAACTCGCCGCTGGAACGCGAGGAGATCGAGATGGTCGTCGTCGCGGTGAGCGGTGCCAACGACTGCCTGTACTGCGTTGTCGCCCACGGCGCGCTCCTCCGGATCTACACGGAGGACCCGCACCTCGCCGAACAGCTCGCGACCAACCACCGGAGTGCCGACATCAGCGAGGCCCACCGGGCGATGTGTGACTTCGCGGTCAAACTCACCGATAGCCCCGCCGAGATTACGGAGGCGGACATCGAAGAACTGGCGACCCACGGCTTCTCGAAGGGCGAAATCTGGGACATCGGCGCCGTCGCTGCGCTGTTCAATCTCTCGAACCGGATGGCACACCTCATCGACATGCGTCCCAACGAGGAGTTCTACACTCTCGGCCGCGGCCAGGAGTGATAGCTACCGTTTTAAGTGGCTCCAGGTACGACACGGCAGTTCGTTACACCCGCGAGTGCTAGACCAGCAGCGGTATTCGCACCGACACATTTTTAATTTAGATGCGTCTAAACCAGTGCAATGCTGAGCGCGAAGATGGAGGATTACCTGAAGACGATCTACGAACTCCAGGGCAGGAGTGACGACCCGGTCTCCACGTCGAGTGTCGCGGAGCGTCTGGGCGTGACGGCGCCGACCGCGACGAGCATGATCGAGACGCTGGCAGAGCGGGGACTGGTCGAGCGCGAGAAATACAAGGGTGCCCGGTTGACTCGGGAAGGCGAGACGGTCGCCATCGAGGTGGTTCGTCACCACCGGTTGCTGGAGACGTACCTCGCAGAGCAGCTGGGCTACGACTGGACCGAGGTCCACGACGAGGCCGACCGCCTCGAACACCACATCAGCGAGGAGTTCGAGCGCCGGGTCGACGAGAAGCTGGGCGAGCCCGAGGTGGATCCGCACGGTGATCCGATACCGAACGACAGACTCGAACCGGTCGACGAGAGCAGCGGGGAAACGCTGAGCGAGCACGCGGAGGGCGACGAGGTGGTCGTCGAGCGGGTCCGCGACCGCGACGCCGAGGAGCTTGCCTACCTGAGCGAGGCGGGCGTCACACCCGGCACGAGGCTCGTCGTCGAGGAAGTGGCACCGATCGACATGATCACGGTTTGTCTGCCGGACGGCGAGCCGGTCTCGCTCCCGGGAGAGATCGCCGAGGCCATTCGCGTTTCGAGCGCGGAGGCCGGCGGCTCCGGGGAACCCAGCGAGGTGGAGGGATGAACGACGGGCGCGACCAGGCCGCCGAACTCACGCAGTCGCTGGCCGCGCGGCTCCGCGAGCGGATCGGCGAGGACGCAGCAGTCAGCCGCCGCGCAGTGCTGGGGGCACTCGGCGTCGCCGGTGCTGGTGCGGTCGGCCTCTCGGGTCGTGGCGAGGCCCACGGCGGCCACGACCACGAGGAGAGCCCGCACGGTAACTTCGGCGCCGTCGGTGCCTACGAGTCGACGGCGTTCGATCCCCACGCGTTTCTCCGGCAGTTCAACACCGGGTTCGAGGGCCAGGACGGCCTCGAACAGCGCGTCTACGAGCGCGACGACGGGTCGGGTGGGACCGAGCGCGTCCGCGAGTTCGATTTCGTCGCCAACCTCTCGGAAATCGAGATCGCTCCCGGCGTCTCGTTCCCCGCCTGGACCTACAACAATCAGGTCCCGGGGCCCACGTTGCGGGTCACCGAGGGTGACGTCATCCGGATCAACTTCACCAACGGGCAGCGCCACGCGCACACGATCCACCCGCACGTCAGGAACGTCGACCCGGCGATGGACGGCATCCCGCAGACTGGTCCTGGCGTCATCGACCAGGGAGATTCCTACACCTACGAGTGGAAAGCCCAGCCGGCCGGCGTCCACTTCTATCACTGTCACTCGCTGCCGCTGAAAGAGCACATCCACCGTGGCCTCTACGGCGCCCTGATCGTCGATCCCGATCCCGACCGGGTCCGTCGGAATCCCCGCGATTACGTCAACTATCACGGACCCGTCGACGAGGAGTACCGCCGGGACCTCGTCCAGCGGGCGGAGTTGCGAAACCACGAGTACCGCGCCGACGAGGTCGACGAGATGGTGATGGTGATGAACGGGTTCGATACGAACTTCGACGGCGAGAACGAGGTGTACGCGGCCAACACCCGCGGGTTCGCCTACGGGGTCGCCGACACCGACGGGAAGGGCTCCTGGGAGGGAGGGCCGACCATCCGGCCGATACAGATCGACCGCGAGCAGCGCCAGCGGATCTACCTGCTCAACGTCATCGAGTTCGACCCGATCAACTCCCTGCACACACACTCGCAGTTTTTCGACTACTACGACCACGGCACGACGCTGCTGCCGACCCACAAGACCATCGACACGATCATGCAGTGTCAGGCCCAGCGTGGCATCGTCGAACTGGATTACAGCGACCACCAGCCCGGGCTCTACATGTTCCACGCCCACCAGTCCGAGTTCGCCGAACTCGGCTGGATGAGCTTCTTCGAGGTGAACTGACATGGACGACACACGACCACAGGGCGACGGCTCACAGAGCGTCGACTCACAGCAGGCAACAGACGGCGGCGTCTCGACAGGGACAGACGCGGACCGGGGCGGGCTCGCGGACCTCGGTCCGGCAGGCTGGGCGAGCGCCCTCGCGCCGGTCGTTCTGCTCGTCGTGTTGCTCGGCGTCGTGGCGCTGGCACCACCGTTTGCTGGCGTTCAGGCCGGCGAACCGCTGCCGGACGTGACGGTCACCCACGCGACGCTGCCCGACGACGACACGATCGTGTTGCACGTCACGAACAACGGCCCGGAACCGGTCACGATCACGCAGGTCCTGGTCGACGAAGCCTACTGGGACTACACCGTGCGTGGTGGCGGGCCGGACCCGGCGACGCTGGCGCCACTGGAGAGTGCCCGCGTCGAGATACCGTACCACTGGACGCCGGGCTGGGACCTCGAAACGGTGCTGGTCCTCTCGGGAGGGGCCACCATCCATCACAGCATCATCGCACCCCAGCCTGCCCCGGGAATGACCACCGGCGTGCTCTGGACGCTCGCCATCGTGGGCGTCTTCGTCGGGGTCATTCCCGTGGCGCTCGGGATGCTCTGGTATCCGTTCGTCCGCCGTCTCAAGCCGACCTGGTTCCACGCGGTACTCGCACTCTCCGCGGGCGTGCTCGGGTTCCTCGCCTTCGACGCTGGCTTCGAGGCCCTCGAAGTCGCAGAGCGGGTGCCTGGTGCGTTCGAGGGGCAACTGCTCGTGGTCACCGGCGCACTGGGGACGGTCCTGCTGGTCCAGTCGCTCACGTCGTGGCTCGGTGACGGCGGCGACGTCACGCCCCTGGGACTTGCCTATCTCGTCGCACTCGGCATCGGATTGCACAACCTCGCCGAGGGGCTCGCCATCGGCAGTTCCTTCGCCCTGGGCCGGGTTTCGCTGGGTGCGTTCCTCGTGATCGGGTTCATGATCCACAACGTGACGGAAGGCCCGGCAGTCATCGCACCCGTCGCGGAGGGCGAGCGGCCACCGCTGTATCACTTCGCGGGACTCGGGCTGCTGGCGGGCGCGCCGGTCATCCTCGGCGGCTGGATCGGCGGGTTCGCGTTCAACCCGACCCTGGGCGCGTTCTTCCTCGCAGTCGGGGTGGGCGCCATCGTCCAGGTCGACTGGGAGATCGCCTCGATGATTCGCGCGCGGGGCCGACTGGCGACTGCCACGAACCTCCTCGCCTTCCTCGTGGGGTTCGTCCTGATGTACGCGACGGATCTCCTGGTCGCCCTCTGACCGACGCAAGTGCTTTCAGCGTACCGCTCCTCGGCACGGTATGCGCGGCCTTGACGACACGGATCGGGAGATTCTCCGGTTGCTCGCCGAGGACGCCCGCCGGCCCTACAGCGACATCGCCGACGCGGTCGACCTCTCCGCGCCTGCGGTCTCGGACCGGGTCGACCGCTTGCGCGAGGTCGGGCTTATCCGCCGGTTCACGGTCGACCTCGACCGCTCCCTGCTCCGCGAGGGCGTTCCCGTACTTCTGTCGCTGAGCCTGCGACCCGGTACTGGGAGCGAGGTAAGCGACGCGCTGGCCGCCACTGACGCCGTCGTGACTGTCTTCCGGACCGTCGACGACCGCGTGGTCTGTACCGCGACCGTCCCCGAGGGTGACATCGAGGGACAGCTTGCGGACGTTCTGGAGCGCGACGCAGTCCAGGAATACGACGTCCGTCTGCTGGCAGACAGGGCCTGGACACCGGGGTTCGATACCGCTGACCTCGCGCCGTCGTGTGCCGAGTGTGACAACACCGTGACGCGCGAGGGAGAGACCGAACGGCTCGACGGCGACCGTTATCACTTCTGCTGTGGGAGTTGCCGGGACGCGTTCGTCGAGCGATACGAACAATTCAGCGAGGGCGCCTGACCGACACCCTGGAAGCAGCGCCGCTGGCTGCAATAGCGGTTTTGGATGCTAAGTTCGTGTGGCATATCGCTTTTGAATATGAGGCGCAACCCCATTGAACGTGGGGGACGTAGGTATAGTCGAGATGGACACGCGAACGGCCACACTCGAACTGGAGGGGATGACGTGTGCGAACTGCGCGTCGACGATCGAGGACCGGGTCGGCGCGCTGGAGGGGGTCGTCGCCGTCGACGCCAACTTCGCGACCGACGGCGGGAGCGTCGAGTACGATCCCGAGGCGGTGTCGCTGTCCGACATCTACGACGCTGTGAGCGAGGCCGGCTACGAGGCGGCCGCGGAGACGGTCGCGGTCGGCGTGGCTGACATGTCCTGTGCGAACTGTGCCGAGACGATCGAAGAGAGCCTCGGGGACAGTCCCGGCGTCGTCAAGGCCGAGGTCAACTTCGCGACCGACGACGCGCGGGTCACCTACAACCCGGCAGACACCTCGCTGTCCGACATTTACGACGCTATCGAGCGTGCGGGATACACACCAGTCCGGGCTGACGACGGCCGCGAGGAAAGCGACGAGGAGCGCCGTGCGGAGGCACGCGACACCGAGCGACGCCGCCTGTTCCGGCTGACTCTGTTCGGCGCTGTGCTCTCGTTCCCGCTGCTGGTGATGATGGCCGCCGAGGTTCTCGCGCCCGGCCTGTTACCCGAGACCGTGTTCGGACTGGAGCAGGGGTGGATCGCGTTCCTCCTGACGACGCCCGTGCAGGCGCTTTTGGGCAAGCAGTACTACGTCAACTCCTACAAGGCGGTGGTTCGCAACCGGACCGCGAACATGGACGTGCTGATCGCGCTTGGCTCCTCGACGGCGTACTTCTACTCCGTCGCGGCGCTCGCTGGACTCGTCGCCAGTACCGGACTGTACTTCGACACCGCGGCGTTCATCCTCGTGTTCATCACGCTGGGCAACTACCTGGAGGCCCGCTCGAAGAGCCAGGCCGGCGAAGCCATCCGCGAACTCCTGGAGATGGAGGCCGACACCGCTACTCTCGTCGACGAGGACGGCACCGAGCGGGAGGTCCCGATCGAGGAGGTCGCCGTGGGAGACAGGCTGAAGGTCCGGCCGGGCGAGAAGGTGCCGACGGACGGCGTCGTCGTCGACGGCGAATCGGCGGTCGACGAGTCCGTCGTCACCGGCGAGTCGGTCCCCGTCGAGAAGCGCCCGGGCGACGAGGTCATCGGATCGACGATCAACGAGAACGGCGTCCTCGTGGTCGAGGCGACGAAAGTCGGCGAGGAGACCGCGATCCAGCAGATCGTCGAGCGCGTCCGCAGCGCACAGTCCCGCCAGCCCGACATCCAGAACCTCGCGGACCGCATCTCCGCGTACTTCGTTCCCGCGGTGATCGCCAATGCTATCCTCTGGGCGACGGTCTGGTCCCTCTTTCCCGAGGTTCTCGCCGGGTTCGTCGGCGCGCTCCCGCTGTGGGGGCTCGCGGCTGGCGGCCCTGCCACCGTCGGCGTCGGCGAGTTCGCGCTCGTCGTCTTCGCCAGCGCCGTCCTCATCGCCTGTCCCTGCGCGCTGGGGCTGGCGACCCCCGCCGCGACCATGGTCGGGACCGCGATCGGCGCCCGCAACGGCGTCCTCTTCGAGGGCGGCGACATCCTGGAGCGGGTGCGCGACGTCGACACCGCCGTCTTCGACAAGACCGGGACACTCACCGAGGGCGAGATGGAACTGACCGATGTCGTGGTCGCCGACGACGTGGCGACTGACGGCGGCCGCGCCGGCGAGAACGCCAGCAGGGACGGGCCGGCAGCCGACGGCGGCGTTCTCGCCGGACCGATCTCCGAGGCGTTCGTCCTCGAACTGGCCGCCAGCGCCGAGTACAACAGCGAACATCCCCTCGCCGAGGCCATCGTTGCGGGGGCCCACGAGCGAGAGGTCCCGGTCACCGAGCCCGAACGGTTCGAGAACGTGCCCGGCCACGGCGTGAAGGCCACGACGGCCCACGGCGAGGTGCTGGTGGGCAACCGCAAACTACTGGCCGACGAGGGAGTCGACACCGCGCCAGTCGAAGCGGCGATGGACCGACTGGAACGCGAGGGCAAGACCGCGATGGCCGTCGCGCTGGAGGGCCGTGCGATCGGTGTGGTCGCCGACGCCGACACGATCAAGCCGACGGCAGGCGAGGCAGTGAGCGCGCTCCGCGAGCGCGGTCTCGACGTCTGGATGATCACGGGCGACAACGAGCGGACTGCCCGCGCAGTGGCCGAGCAGATCGGTGTCGACCCCGAGAAGGTCCGGGCTGGCGTGCTGCCCGGCGAGAAGGCCGACGCCGTCGACGACCTGCAGTCCGGTGGCCGGCGCGCGATGATGGTCGGGGACGGCGTCAACGACGCCCCGGCGCTCGCCGCGGCCTCGGTCGGTATCGCACTCGGGAGCGGCACCGACGTGGCCATCGAGGCCGCCGACGTGACGCTGATGCGCGACGACCCTGCCGACGTGCTGAAGGCTATCCGCATCTCCGACGCGACGCTTTCGAAGATCAAACAGAACCTCGTCTGGGCGCTCGGGTACAACACCACGCTGATCCCCCTGGCGTCGCTGGGGCTTCTCCAGCCCGTGCTGGCCGCGGGCGCCATGGCCATCTCAAGCGTCTCGGTCCTGGCCAACAGCCTGGCGTTCCGCCGGTACACGCCCGACCACGACTATAGCCTGCTGGGACTGCGATAGCCGGGACCTACCTGCGCCACCCGAGCAGGGCTCCGAATCCGACGAGAGCAAGCACTGCCAGGACCGGACCGAATCCGGGTCCCGTTCCAGAGACTGGTGTCGCAGTCCCGGAATCCGGGGTCGTCCCGCTCGCGGCCCCGGTCAGCGTTCCCGGAGCCGTCGGAGTGCCGTCGCCTCTCACGGGAGTCGGCGTGGCGTCGTGAACTGGCGTCGGGGTATGGGTAGCGACGTGGAACGTCTCGACCTCGACGGTTTCGTCGACGTCTCCCTCGATCCGAACATCGTAGGCCACATCCCTCGCGACGGATCGGCCTTCGCCCTCGACCCCGGGAGCTTCGAAGCCTTCGAGGTCGATTCGGACGTCGAACAGTTCGACGCCTTCGTCGGGCGAGAGGGTCACGGTGACGACGCCGTTCTCGACGGTCGTCTCGCGGACGGTTGCCTCTTCGGATTCTGCCAACGCACGGAGCGCGTCGACGCTGACACCGTGTTCCTCCACCGATGAGACGTCAATTTCGACGGTGACGGTGTCGCCAGCGGGCTGGAGGTCCTCGATCCGGATCGACTGTGTTCCGCGATCGGTGAAGAGATTACGGGGTTCCAGTCTGGCGGTCACTGCGTCGGGATCGACGACATCGAACGGACGGGCTTCGCCCTCGCCGGCAGAGAACTCGACGTCGTACGCTACGTCTGTGACTTCCTCGGCCCGGGTGGTGTTGAGTCCGGTGAGGCGGAAGGTATCGACGAAGATACTGTCGTCCTCGGGGATCAACACGAGCCTGACGACGCCGTCATCGACCGACGCGGACTCCACTGACGCGCCGTCAACGTCGTTATCGTTCAGTTCGACCGCCACGTCGGTGACGTCGACGCCGTGGGTCTCGGTTGCTGTGAGGTCGATCTCGACCACCAATTCGTCGACAGTCTCGTCGTACCCCGCGACGCGCATCTGCTCGATTCGCTGTTCCCCTTCGCCGATCACGATGTCGCCAGTAAACACGTGGGCAAAACCTCGTCGCTGTTGACTGTCGTCGGCGATCGCAACCCCCGCGGGGACGACGCAGAGGGCCGCGACCGCTACTGCGAGGAGGGCACGGGACATATCCGAACGTCACCGGGAAGCTGAGTATATGTTTTGTGGATGGGGGATCCGTGGTCAGATGAACGGAGGAAAGTGGCGGACGTCGCCTCCGCTCTTCGAAGCGGCATCTCTAGATCGGTCGTGATCGAGCCCCGACTCGGCGCTGTCGGTTCTCGGCGGCGTCACACGTGGTCTTTGGGGAGCAACTCCCCGATATCCTGCCCGGCCAGCCACTCGCAGAGTTCGACGAGCTGGTCGCTGGCCGCCTCGAACAGTTGCTCGCCCTTCTCGGCGGTGGCGTCGGTCTGGTCGCCCAGGACGCCGTTGTCGGTGTTGTCGATGGCGTCGTAGAAGGTGCGGGCGCCGTGGACGCGGCCGGTCGTCTCGTCGAACTCCACCAGCCCGCCGTCCCGTGCCGCCTCGAGGCGGTCCTCGTGAACGGTCTCGTGGTCGATGTGGAGCATCATCGCCGTCTCCTTCGGGCCGCCGTGGGGACCGTTCGTCTCGAAGAGGTCGTCGACCAGGTCGGGAATACTCTCGTCCCACATCCAGGGCAGCGAGTAGAGAGTCCCGTCGTCACGGAGGCGGCGGCCTACCTCCCGGAGGTGCTGGGTGTTGCCCCCGTGGGCGTTCACGTAGACGACCCGGTCGAGACCGTGATAGGCGAGGTTGCGCGTCAGCGACTCGACGTAGTCCCTGAAGACCGGCGCGTCGACCCACATCGTCCCGTGGAACTGGCGGTGGTGGGGACTGACACCGACGGTGACCGTGGGCGTGCAGAGATAGCCCGTCCGGTCGGCCGCCTCGCGGGCCAGCGCCTCGGCGATGCGGTGGTCCGTTCCCTCGGGGAGATGTGGCCCGTGTTGCTCGGTCGACCCCAGCGGCACCAGCGCCAGCGACTCCGACTCGAAGTAGTCCTCGAGATCCGGCCAGGCCACGTCAGCGAGATTCATGTCAGCAGCGAGGCGAGCCGGCACTATCAAGACACCGGACTCGCGGAGCCCGGCCACCATGGCAGGTTTTATACTTGTGAGACCGCCATTCGTGGTCGTATGGCAGAACACGACCGGAATTCTTCGACGGTACCGTCGCCGAGACCGACGACGCGCCGGCGGTTCATCGCGGCCACCGGGACAGCGGGACTCGTCGCACTCGCTGGCTGTGGCGGAGATGGGGGCGACGGCGGGAGTGATGGGGGCGACGGCGACGGCGGAGACGGTGGGGACAGTGACGGTGGCGATGGCGGCGGCGGAGGCGGTGACGGGGACGGCGGAAGTACAGACGGCGACATGGGCATGGACAGCCTGTCGATCGGGATGGTCACCTCGACGTCGGGTCCGTTCGCGGTGTTCGGGAACGCGGCGGTAACGGGGGCCGAACTCGCTATCGAGGACCTCGAATCCGAGCACGACGTCTCTATCGACCTTTCGACGGCAGATTCGCAACTGGATCCCTCGACCGCACTGGACGAGGCGCGCTCGCTCGTGACGGAAGACGGCGTGGACTTCCTGATGGGCGCCGTCTCGTCTGCGGTCGCGCTGAAAGTCGCCGGCTGGGCCTCCGAGAACGCGGTCACGTACTTCCCGACCGGTGCACACTCGAGCGCCCTGACCGGGGCGGGCTGTGGCCAGTACGTGTTCCGGCCCTCGGCCTCGAACTCGATGCTCGCGAACACGATCGGCTCGGAGATGGCCGCGGCGGCCGACGAGTGGTACCTGATGTACTCGGACTACACCTGGGGGCAGACCGCACAGGAGGCCGTCGCCGGGATCCTCGAAGACGCGGGCAAGACGGTCGTCGGCACCGAGGCGGTGCCATTCCCCAGCGACGACTACGCCCAGTACATAAACAGGGCGAAAGCCTCCGAGGCGCCGGCCATCGGCGTCCTCATCGCCGGCCTCGACCTGCGGAAGGCGACGAACCAGATCATCGCCAAGGGAATGGAAGACCGCACCCTGGCGATGCACCAGCTGGAGGATATCGTCTACTGGGGGCTGGACAAGGAGTCGGCTTCCATCCTCGACATCGCGGGACAGGTCTGGGGGCCGGCCGCAGACGGCGGCGACGACTTCAAACAGCGCGTCGCGGACTCGGGCGAGATGGACCCGTACGTGCGCCACCTGCTTGGCTACATGTCGATGGACCAGGGAGTCCGCGCCGCCATCCGGGCCGGGACCTCGGAGGCCGACGCGATGCGCGACGCCCTCGAGGGCCACCAGGTCGAATCGCCCATCGTCGACATGAAGGGCGGCGGTGACATGTACTGGCGGGCCGGGGACCACCAGCTCATCCAGCCGACCTACACGGTCTCCTCGCGCCCGACCGGCGAGATGTCGGACGACCCGTACAAAGAGTGGTTCCAGTCCGAGCAGACCTTCGCCGGCGACGACGTCGCGCGGCCGGTCGGGGAAACCGGCTGTTCGCTCTGATGAGCGACGCGACGCCCGGCGTCGTCGGCCGGACCCAGCGGCGCCTCTCGGCGCTCTCGCCAGCGACAGGCGTCGGCGTCGCGCTCGCGGTCGTCCTCCTGGGAAACGCGGCGGTCCAGGAAACGGGACTGTTCATCGACCAGGCGATCGGCGGGCTCGTCTACGGGATGATCCTCGTGATGGTCTCGCTCGGGCTTGCCCTCGTGTTGGGTCTGATGGGCGTGGTGAACTTCGCCCACGGCGCCCTGTTCATGCTGGGGGGGTACTTCACGTTCACCGTCATGGAGAGCTACGGCCTGCCGTTCCTGGGTGCGCTCGTCGTCGCACCCCTCCTGGTCGGCGTCGTCGGCATCGCGATGGAGGTGGTGGTGCTCCGGCGCCTCTACGGGAGCAACCCCATCATCGGGCTCCTGGCGACGTTCGGGCTGACGCTGATGGTCGAGGAGGCTGCCCGGTTCGTCTGGGGAGCCAGCGGTCTCCAGCCCAGTAAACCCGGCTACCTCACGGGCGGCACGGACCTCGTCGTGACGCAAGTCGGCACCTACCGGCTGTTCACGGTCTTCGTTTCGGCGCTGTCGGTCGTCGCCGTCTACTACCTCATCACTAACACCGACTTCGGGCTATCGGTCCGAGCGGGAGTGCAGGACGGCGAGATGACCGAGTTCGTCGGCGTGAACCTGCCCGTGCGCTTCACCGCGATGTTCTTCCTCGGGTCGGTCATCGCCGGCCTCGGTGGGGCGCTCCGGGTCGTCGAGTTCGGCGTCGATCCCGGCACCGCCGAGGAATTCGTCATCCTCGCGTTCGTCGTCGTCGTCATCGGTGGCGTGGGTAGCCTCTTCGGGAGCGTCGTCGCCGGCCTGCTCGTCGGCTGGGCACAGTTTCTCGTGCCGGTCGTGTTGAGTTCGCTGGCGGTCGTCACCGGTATCTCGGCGCTCGAAATCCAGGGCGTCGGCCGCCTCATCCCGTTTCTGGTGATGATCGTGGTCTTGCTCGTCCGGCCCCGTGGCCTGTTCGGCGAGGAGGGACTCCTCGAATGAGTGCCGACAGCGAGACCCCAGCGAGTCGCGTCCCCGACACACCCTCGGCCTTCGAGCAGTACCGAATTCCGCTCGGGCTGGTGGTGCTGGTGCTCTTCTTGCGCCCGGTCGTCTCGAGTGACCTCCTGCTGGGATTCGAGGCCATCGCCAACCGGATGTTGATCATCATGCTGTTCGTCGCCGCGTTCAACCTCCTGTTCGGGTTCACCGGGTTGCTCTCCTTCGGCCACGCGATGTTCTTCGGGTTCGGCGTCTACGTGCCGGCCATCGTCGTGCTGAACGGGCTGGGCGGGCTGGCGCCCGGTGGGTCGGTCACGTTCTTCGCGGGGGTCGCCCTCGCGTTGCTCTCGGTGGGCGTGTTCAGTTACCTCCTGGCGTTGCTCATCGTGGGCAAGGGTGAGATCTACTTCGCGCTGTTGACCCTGGCGGTTTCGCAGGCGATCTACTTCATCGCACTCCGGGACCCCTGGGGGCTCACTGGTGGGTCGAACGGCCTCACCCGTGGTACCTTGCCGGAATTCGTCGAGCAGACCAGGGGACAGATCACCATCCAGGCCTTCGGCGCGTCGGTCGACTGGTACTGGGTCGTGGCCGTCGTGTTCCTGCTCGCGATGTCCGGGCTGTGGCAGGTCGTCCGCTCGCCCTTCGGGCGGACGCTGATCGCAATCCGCGACAACGAACAGCTCGCGCGGGCGATGGGCATAGACACCACCAGGTACAAGGTCTGGTCGCTCACGTTCAGCGGCCTCCTCTCGGCGATGGCGGGCGTCCTGCTGGAGATCAACAACTCCGGTGCGGCCATCGAGAACCTCGGTGTCCTCACCAGCGGCGATACCGTCCTGATGGCCGTGCTGGGGGGAATCAACTACTTCTTCGGTCCCATCACGGGTGCGTTCACCTGGCTGTTCGTGGAGGACTTTCTGACGGACTTCGAGGTCTGGCACATTCCGACCACCGAACTCGCTATCGTCAGCGTCGACCTCGGTCCGGCGTTGCAGTTCTGGCAGTTCTTCCTGGGTGCCCTGTTCGTCGTGGTGGTGCTAACCTCGCCGGAGGAGGGTATCTGGGGATATGTCAGGACCCTCGGTGCCGGGGTGAAACGCCGCCTGGAGGAGCGATGAGCGACGAAGTCACCACCGGTCGGACCGACAGGCCGGCGAGTGTCGAACCGGAGACGGACCCGCAATCCGCGGCCCTCGGCGTCGAGAACCTCACGCGGACGTTCGGCGAGGTCGTCGCAGTCGACGGGGCGAGCCTCGCCCTCGAATCCGGCGAACTCCGTGCGGTGATCGGCCCCAACGGAGCCGGGAAGACCACGCTGTTCAACTGCGTGATGGGGACGCTCGACCCGACAGCCGGCAGCGTCTACCTCGACGGCCGGGACATCACCGACGCTCCCGAACAGCGCCGCCCCCACCTCGGGATGGCGCGGTCGTTCCAGTCCAACCAGCTGTTCGCCGAACAGACCGTTTTCGAGAACGTCCGGCTGGTCGTCCAGACGGCCAGACGAGGGGCGTTTTCGATGGACCTGTTCCGGTCTCACTACGACGTCGGCCGCGACCGCGCCGCCGAGATCGCCGAGACGGTCGGGCTCGGCTCTCAGCTGGAATCGGCGGCGAAGAACCTGCCACACGGCGACCAGCGGCGCCTCGGCATCGCGATGGCGCTCGCGACCGACCCAGAGGTACTCCTGCTCGACGAACCGACCTCCGGGATGAGTCCCGGCGCCACGACACAGACCGCACAGCTTATCGAGGACATCCGCGACGACCGCGGGCTGACGGTCGTGCTCGTCGAACACGACATGGACGTCGTTCTCTCGGTCAGCGACCGGATCTCGGTGCTCGACCGCGGGCGCGTCATCGCCACCGGCCCGCCCGAGGAGGTGCAGGGCGACCGGACCGTCCAGGACGCCTACCTCGGCGGGATGCGGGAGGAACTATGAGTCTGCTCGACGTGTCGGACCTGGAGGCGGGGTACGAGACCGGACAGGTGCTGTTCGGCGTCGACGTGAGCGTCGAGTCGGGCGAACTGATCTCGCTGCTGGGGCGGAACGGCGCCGGCAAGACCACCACCCTGCGTGCCATCGCCGGCGGTGACGTTCCCGACGTTCTGGGGGGGGCTGTCCAGTTCGACGGCGAGTCGCTGCTGGGCCTGTCACCCTACGAGATCGCCAGGCGCGGGGTCAGTTTCGTCCCCGAGGACCGCCGGTGTTTCCCCCGGCTGACCGTCGACGAGAACGTCCGTCTCGCGATCAACCACGCCGCCGACCCCCTCGACATCGAGACCGTCCTGGAGTTTTTCCCCGAACTGGCCGAGATGCGCGAGAAACACGCCCGCAACATGAGCGGCGGCGAACAGCAGATGCTCGCCATCGCGCGGGCACTCGCCGCGAACCCCCGGCTGATGTTGCTCGACGAACCCTTCGAGGGGCTGGCCCCCTACATCGTCCGTCGGCTGGAGGACATCATCGCCGAAATCAACGAGGAGAGCGGGATTGCGGTCCTGCTCGTCGAACAGAACGTCGCCGCCGCAGTCGCCGTCGCGGACCGCCACTACGTCATCGACGAGGGCCGGATCGTCGAGACGGTCTCCACGGAGCGCTTGCGCGAGGACGAGGCGTTGCGCCAGCGGTATCTCGGCGTCTGAGAACTGATAGGCACTCATCGAGGTCTCGCGCCCCGGAAAACACAGATAATAAATATATTCTATTTTGAATGACCGATAGAGAGAGTGTATTCAGCACTCACAGGTTGATCTCGGCGCGGCGTACGTTGCCCCTGTTCACACCGTGAACAATTCTCACTGGATAAATTCATGCTACTACAGCACATACGTTACGTGGCCCCTTGCCGACGCAACGAGGGTA
>JAHENO010000089.1 GCA_018609945.1 Haloarculaceae archaeon
CGGTGACGCCGCGGGGATGAGCGCCGCAAGCAAGGCCAGGCGCGAGGACCCGGAGATGGACGTGATCGTCTTCGAGAAAGGCGAGTGGGTGTCCTACGCCGCCTGTGGGATGCCCTACTACGTCAAAGGCGAGGTCGAGGATCTGACCGATCTGGTCGCGGTGACACCCGAGGAGTTCCGCAAGGAGCGTGACATCGACTTGCGGACCGGCCACGAGGTCGTCGGCATCGACCCCGGGGCCAACACCGTCACCGTCGACGGTGACAGTGACTCCTTCGAACAGGCATACGATCACCTCCTCGTCGCGACGGGCGCGTCCGCGATCGAACCGCCGTTCGACGGCCTGGACCTCGACGGCGTGTTCACCATCCACGACATGGACGAGGCCGACGCGATCGAGGACTACGTTACCGAGTCATCGCCAGACGCCGCGGCGATCGTCGGCGGCGGATACGTCGGCATCGAGATGGCCGAGGCGCTGTCGGCACGGGACACCGACGTCCACCTCTACGAAATGCTGCCCCACGTCCTCCAGCCGTTCGGCGAGACAGTGGCAGCGAGCGTCGAGGCGCACCTGCGAGAGCAGGGCGTCCACCTGCACCTCGACACCGCTGTGTCGGGCTTCGACGGCGAGGGAGGCGTCGAACGCGTCGCCCTCGAGGACGGATCCCGTCCCGCCGACATCGCGATCGTCGGCGTCGGCGTCGAACCGAACACCGACCTCGCGGCGGACGCCGGCATCGAACTCGGCGAGACCGGCGCTATCGCGACCGACGCGTACGGTCGGACGAACCGCCCGGACGTCTACGCCGCGGGCGACTGTGCCGAGGCGCGCCACGTCGTGACGGGAGCGCCAGACCACGTGCCGCTGGCGCTGACGGCCAACCGCGCCGGCCGTGCGATCGGCCGGACCGTCGCCGGCGACCCGGAACCGGTCGGGGAAATCGCCGGCACGGCTATCGTCAAGGCGTTCGACCTCGGTGCCGCCCGCACCGGCATCGTCGACGCGGAGCGGGCGCGGGAGGCCGGCTTCGACCCCGTCGCGGCCTCGATCTCGGCACCGTCGCGGGCCCACTACTACCCCGGCGGTGACGAACTCACCGTCACGCTGCTGGCCGACCGGGAGTCCGGCCGACTGCTCGGTGGGAGCATCGTCGGCGGCGAGGGCGTCAAGCGCATCGACACGGTCGCGACTGCTCTCCACGCCGGGATGACCGTCTCGACGCTCCGGAACGCGGACCTCGCGTACGCACCGCCGTTCAGCCCCGTCTGGGACCCGGTTCTCACGGCGGCGAAGGTTCTGGAGGGACGCCTCGAATCACGATGACACCCGAGACACCGGCCACCTTCGTCAGGGACCACCGAGACGAACTCGTCGACCTGACGCTGGAGCTGTTGGCTCTCGAGACCGCGAACCCGCCGGGGGATACGCGGGAGATCGTCGACCGGATCGAGCGGTACGTCGACCCGTATCCCGTGGCGGTCGAGCGGGTCGCGGTCGACCCGGCCAAGCCCAATCTCCTGGTGCGACTCCCGGGCGAGAACGACGAGACGATCCTGTACAACGGCCACACCGACACGGTGCCGTTCGACGCCGAGGTCTGGTCGCACGATCCGCTGGGGGAGCGCGTCGACGACCGGCTGTACGGCCGTGGGGCGACCGACATGAAGGGACCGCTCGCAGCGATGCTGTTCGTGATACCGGCGTTCGTCGAGACCGGCACGACTCCGCCGGTCGACCTGCTGTTCGCGTTCGTCAGCGACGAGGAGGTGGGCGGCGACGCGGGACTGCCAGCGCTCGTGGACGGCGATTTCCTCGAGGCTGATGGCTGCGTCATCGGGGAGCCGACCTGCGAGGAGGGTCGCCATTCGGTGACTGTCGCCGATCGTGGGAGTATCTGGCTCACGCTGGCGGCCAGCGGCGAGTCGGCGCACGGCTCGCGGCCGATGCTGGGGGAGAATGCCATCGACCGACTCTACGAGGCGATCCGCACGCTCCGTGCGCGGTTCGGGACGCGCGAACTGAACGTCCCTCCCGAACTGGAGCCGATTATCCAGGAGTCGGTCGAGTACTACACCCCGACGATGGGTGCGGACGGGGCCCGCGAACTGTTCGCGTCCCCGTCGATCAATCTCGGGACGATCGAGGGCGGTGAGGCGATCAACAGCGTCCCGCAGTCGGCACGGGCGGAAATCGACATCAGACTGACTGCGGGGGTTGGGACGCCCGCGGTCCTCTCGGACATCCGGAACTGCGTTGCGGACTGTGCAGGGATTACGATTACTGACGTGTCCTGGAGCGTCGGCACTGCGGAGTCGATCGACGACCCGTTCGTCGAGGCAGTCGCGTCGAGCGCGCACGCAGTCGCGGGGGAGCGAATCTACCGGCGAAGTGCGACCGGCGGGGGCGACGCGAAACGGCTCAGAAACGCCGGGATTCCGACGGTCGAGTTCGCGTTCGGGACCGACACGGTCCACGGCGTCGACGAGTACATACCCGTCGACGCTCTCGTCGACAATGCACTGGTCTACGTCGGGCTGCCACGGGCGTTCACGGAGGAACTCGGTGAGGGCACACGGTGATCCACGGCTAATAAATGTGCCCGTCCTTCCAACACTCCAAGAAAGGGAGTCGTGGTTTTTGACACCATCCGACGAACCGGTATCCATGCCACGAGATGGTAATTTTCCTGGTGACACAGTGGTGGTAACAGGTGCGAGCTCGGGTATCGGTCGGGCAACCGCGATCGCGTTCGGGGAAGCCGGAGCCAACCTCGTTATTGCAGACGTCGATCGGGACGGTGGGATGGAGACCGCGAGACGGATACAAGACGAGACGGCGGGGGACGCAACGTTCGTCGACGTCGACGTCACTGACGACGCAGACGTCGAGGAGATGGTCGAAACCGCAACGTCGGAGTACGGCGGTCTCGACGTGGCGTTTAACAACGCGGGAATCCCCGGGACGTTCGATGCGGTCGACGAGATCTCCGAGGAGGACTGGCACGCAATTATCGACGTGAACCTGTCGGGGATCTGGCGGAGTATGCGCAAGGAAATCCCGGTGATGCTCGAAGATGGAGGCGGCACAATCGTCAACACGGCCTCTATCCTCGGGAAGGTCGGTGAAGCGGAGACGCCGGCCTACACAGCCGCGAAACACGGCGTCGTCGGCCTCACGAAGGTCGCAGCACTCGAGCGTGCAACTGACGACGTCCGGGTCAACGCAGTCTGCCCCGGGTACATCGAAACACAGATGCTAGATGATGCTGGCGTGACGACGGATGCAGAGATGCGCGCTGAAGTCGAAGCGCTCCATCCCATGGAGCGGTTGGGGACAGCAGAGGAAATTGCGGACGCTGTCCTGTGGATCGCGTCTGACGACGCGTCGTTTGTCACCGGTGAAACACTGGCTATCGACGGTGGGTACCTCAGTCGATAATGCGTTAAACTGGACACTCCAATCAGTGTGACGGCCGGCGGGTGCTTGTGCTCGATAGACGCTATAGATCGAGGGTCGTCGGTGGAGTAAGGTGAGGTAGGAGTGTCGGAATGAGTGGGGACAGAGAACGAGGTTTAGGATGGTCGTTCGACTCACAACTAAGAATTAATCGAAACCGCTTGTGTGCTTAAGCAATAGAGGAACTGCGAGTGCGCTGTGGGTCTACTACTGGTGGGAGGGTAGTCTCACCTGCAATGTCGTACCGCAATTAGCTACTCGGCGTCCCAGTCGTGCCCGTGCTGGTCGTCGGCGGAACTGGCGTCGCAACTGCCCACGACTGGCAAACGGAAGTCGAACAGGGAGAGACGGATTCGGCGTGAACACCGCCCCCGCAGAACCCATCGCGGGCATGACAGCTGGGGCCAGCGCTCGATGGCTGACGACGCGGCAGGCCCCTGCCTGACACTATCCGGGAAGATACTGGCGCAAGTGACGTGTGGCTTTTTACCCCTCCTGTCGTCGTTATCGTGAGGACAGATGTACGACTCCATTCTCGTTCCGACAGACGGCAGCGACCACGCGATTCGCGCGGCTGCACACGCCGAATATCTCGCCGCTGCCTTCGACGCGACGGTGTCCCTTCTCAACGTCGTCGATCTCGACGCCAGGGCCGGCCCGTTCTCGGCCGGCGGCGTCGGCGACGAGTACCTCGACCGGCTCAGAGCCGAGGGTCGCGAGACGGTTCGGGAGACCGAACTGGCGACCGACACCGCTGCGGTACGGACCGAGGTCGTCTTCGGGCGACCGGCGGAGACGATCCTCGACTACACCGACGAGCACGGCATCGATCTCGTGGTCATGGGAACCCAGGGTCGGACCGGCCTGCCCCGATACGTGATGGGAAGCGTCGCGGAGCGAGTCCTCACGCTCGCCGAGGTTCCGGTGGTCACGACCCGGGCGACCGACGACGACCAGCCGGTCGAGGGCTACGACGAGATTCTCGTTCCGACAGACGGCAGCGACGCCGCTGCCGAAGCCGTCGAGCACGCGGTGGCCATTGCCGAACAATCCGGCGGTCGGGTCCACGCCGTCCATGTCGTCGACGACGGAGCAGTCGCCAGCACCGGCATTCCCATGCCGTCCGAGGTCTTGTCGGAACTGGACTCGGCAGGGGAAGCCGCCACCGAACGCGTCGCGACCCGAGTTCGGGACGCCGGCCTCGACGCGGTCTCGGCGGTTCGGAAAGGCCGCCCGGCCGAGACACTGGTGACATACGCTGCCGAGCACGACGCCGACCTGATTGCCATGGGAAAAATCGGTCGCACCGGGCTCTCCCGGTTCCTGCTCGGGAGTACGACCGAGAAAGTCGTCCGCCGGGCCGACACACCGGTCCTCGCCGTGGAACCGGAACAGGAGTAGGGGACGCGACAGGCGACGTGGGACCTGTCACGGGTCGCGTTCCCGGTCTCAGATGACGGGGGCGAGGTTATCGAAGCCGCGGTCGGTGGCGTGTGCCTGATACTGACTGCTGTAGTTCGTTCCCAGTCATCGGCGCTCACAGGACGACCAGCTGGGCGAGGAATATCCCGGTGAGAAACAGTGCAAGCCCGGCCATCCCATACGTGAAGAGCCCCCATTCTGCCGGATTGTCACGCTCTTCGTCTGGATATCGCAACCGGACGAGGCCAGCAGCCAAGATAGACAGTCCAACGCCGAGTTGGGCGAACGCGCCGACGGTTACTTGAAACCGATAGACTGCCACATATTGAGCCAGCAGCACCACTCCACTATACAGGAAACAGAGAGTGACGAATCGGGCAGGACGCATACTTCCAAACTCCGGGATGAGGGCTTATCCGTGTCGATTCATCTGCCTCTCTACTGGACGGCTGCGAATGAGTCTCTGACATGCTCTCGGTTGCTGACTCTTCCCGGGGTGGCTCGAGAGGGAGACCTGCTCCGAAATCCGCAAGCATAGCCGTGCGAGAACAAAAGCGTAAGGCCACAAGCGTAAGGCCACAACGCCACAACGGGACGCATGCAAACCATAGTCACCGAATACGCCGGTCTCATGATCGCCCGGATCGAAGACGACGGGTTCGTGTTCGAGGTGAACTTCGAAACGATCGAACCCACTGACGTGACACTCCGTTTCCGTCGCGACGGCGAGAAGGTCGGCAGCATCTACAACGACGACGGGACCGAGAAGACGATGGCGCGGCTGACGACGGCCCGGGAGGGGGACGACTTCATCGGCGTTCGCGTTCCCAAGGAGTTCGTCTCGGAGGTCCTGACAGCGGCCGTCGAGACGGGGCGCGTCACCGATGAGTCGGCCGCCGAGGGCTACCGGCTGCGCGTCCTCTGATCGGGGTGGTCGTCGGGGGGAAGAACGTCTCCTCGTGAGAATCGAGATGCCGTGCCCAGTCAGGACTCGTCAGGTCACCAGCCGGTTACAATACGCCACGTGGCGTCAGCGCTGGACCGCCAGGACGGGTGTATCGCCGGCCTGGATGACCTGCTCCGTGACACTGCCGAAGATGACCCGCTCGGCTCCGTCCCGGGCACGGGTGCTCATGACCACAAGGTCGGCTTCGATCTCTGACGCGTACTCCGTGATGACCCGTACAGGGCTTCCGAACTCGACGGCGACAATCGCGTCCGCGTCCCCGGGGGCGTGCTCCTCGACGAGCTGTCCGGCTGTTGCTGTCCGCTCGCGTCTCCGGCGGTCGAGTTCCTCCTCGTCTCGTCCGGCGGTTCCGAGACCGCTGGAGAGTTCGACGACCGAGAGGACGTGTACTGTGGCGTCGTACCGCTCGGCGTGGCTGAACGCGTGGGCTGCGGCGTCGGTCGTCGCCTCGCTGCCGTCTGTCGGGAGTAGGATTGTGTCGTACATTAGTCGATCCGTGGATCGGTCGGCCCGGGTATCATTCTTCGATCACTCTCTGGAACGCTACTGCCGGCGGGCGATGAGCACTGCGTCAGCGAGGACGTCGTGGCCGATCGGGACGAGTTGAATCGCCCCGCCGAGCACGAAGATATTGGCAGTCACGAAGCCCGTCAGCGGCCCCAGGCTCGCAGCCAGCATCCCCAGTGTCACCAGCCCAGTGACGGCGTAGACGAGTCGCTCCTGTCGTCGTAGCTGTGGACTCTCCCAGTTGTACAGTCCCGTCACGAGGTAGCCGAGCCCCATCACCGCCAGCCACGGGTGCCAGTACGCGTACGCGAGGAGTCCCGACGGAAGCGTTCCGGCGAGGGCGGCGACATTGACCGCGGTCGCGGCCACGTTGAGCCCGCCCCACACCAGCCAGACCCGGTTGCGCCGGACGGTCGGTGCGGTGTAGCTACCGCCGACGAAGATGATTCCGCCGGTCAGAAACACCCACGTGAGGACGATCTACGGGATCAGCCCGATCGGCGCC
>JAHENO010000090.1 GCA_018609945.1 Haloarculaceae archaeon
CCGGGCGGGGCCAGCGGGTGGCCGTCCCCGTCGACACGAGCCTTGCCGTCGAGGACGCCCTCGCCGCAGATGGCGTCGAGACCACGCGCACGCCGGTCGGCGACGTCTACGTTGCCGAACGGGCGGCCCAGCAGGACGTGGCCTTCGGCGGCGAGCCCAGCGGTGCGTGGATCTGGCCGGCCGAGACCCTGTGCCCGGACGGTCCCCTCGCGGCCTGCAAGCTGGCGGCACTCGCTGCCGAACGCCCGCTCGGGGACCGCGCCGCGGCGATCGAGACGTATCCCATCCGGCGGACCAGCGTCGAGACCGATGAGAAAGCCACCGTCATGGAGCGGGTCCGCGAGCGAGTCGACGCTCGCTACGACGACGTCTCGACGCTCGATGGCGTCCGGGTCGACCTCGGCGACGCGTGGTTCCTGCTGCGGGCAAGCGGCACCCAGCCCCTCGTTCGCGTCACGGCCGAGGCACGGGACCCCGACCGCGCCGACGAGGTGTTCCGGGAAGCGCGCACGCTCCTCGCCGACGCGACCGCGTGATACGGATTGCTATAGTTCATTACCGGATCGACCGCAATACAGCGTGCGGTCGACCTGGAAAATAGCTACAGCAATCCGTATGAGGAGGTCGACACTCGTGGGTGGCGGTCGGCCGGGAGAAGGGAGAACGGTCAGATGCCGGTACCCGTCGGCTATCCGCGACGCGTCGATCGGGCTTTCCTCACATCAGCCCCGTCTCGGATCTTGTCTTCGCACTGCGGACAGACCCGCGGTTTGTCGACCCCGTTCGGCGTGAAAACACGCGCGTAGTCAGTCGTTACGAATGCACCACAGTTCTGGCATTCCGGCATACATACCAACGATTGTAGTCACCCTTCTTAACTGTGTGTGATGTGGGACGAGCGGCCACTTTTCAGGCGGGGCCGCCTGGAAAGGCGTATGCACACTGCTGTCGTGGCCGGGGTGGGTCCCGGTCTCGGTGCGTCGGTGGCGAGACGCTTCGCTGCGGAGGGCTGCCAGGTCGGCCTGCTGGCCCGCTCGGAGTCGTACCTCGCGGACCTCGCGGCGGAGATCGACGAGGAGACGCCCGGTGAGGCACTGCCCGTCCCGGCGGACATCGCCGACCGCAGCGGGGTCCGGGCAGCCTTCGACGCGGTCCGCGGGGCATTCGGTCCGGTCGACGTGCTCGTCAATCACGCGAGCGCCGCCCCGTGGTCGGGTGTCGACGTCGATCCCGAGGCCTTCGAGCGGGCGCTCGCGGTCGGGCCGACCGGCAGCCTCCACTGCACGCAGGAAGCCGTCCCCGACATGCGCGACACCGGCGGGGGAACGATCATCTTCACTGGCGCCACGTCGGCCGTCCGGGGCCGCGACGGCGCGCTGGCGTTCAGCGCCGCGAAGTTCGCCTGCCGGGGGATGGCCGAATCGCTCGCCCGCGAACTCGGGCCCGAGGGCATCCACGTCGCACACGTGGTCATCGACGGACAGATCAAGACCCCCGATGTCGAGGCGGCCTCGCCCGATCGTCCGGACGAGGAGTTCCTCGACCCCGACGCCATCGCAGAGACGTACTGGCATCTCGTCGAACAGGACCGCTCGTCGTGGACGCTGGAAGCGGACGTGCGCCCACACGTCGAGGAGTTCTAGAAGGACGCCGTGATCGTGCCGGCCTCGTCGAGTTCGAGGACGCCGTCGAACTGGTCACGAAACTCGTCGACGGTGGTGGCGTCGTGAACGCCGCTCGCGAGGTGGAAGAGCCCGACGGCGTCGTGGTCGTCGAGCAGCCCCTGGATAGCAGCCACGGCCTGGCTGACCTGCTCCGTGTCGGCATAGTAGATCATCTCGGTGATCGAGTCGACAGTGACGCGCCGTTTGCCGTCGGTCTCCGCGAGAAACCGGCCGATCTCGTCGACGATCCCGTCGAGGTCGTCCGGTGCCGTGGCGTAGCGGACACGCTCGCTCTGTCTCCGGGTGTACCCCCGGTCGACGGAGAGGGTATCCAGGATGGTCGCCTTCTCCTCGTCGATGCCGTAGTGGTCGAGTTTCTGCCTGACTTCCCGGGCGGTCGTGCGCGTGGAGACGACCAGCAGGTGGTCGGTGTCCTCCTTGAGAAAGTCGGTGTCCACGCGGTCGGTCTCGGCCGTACTGGGGTGGACCAGCAGGACGGCCGTCCCGCCGTGGATCTGCCGGGGAGCGTTCTCGATCGCCAGCGTGTACTCCATGTATCCTGGAAACCGACGCGCAGCGTCTTAACTGACGTGATCGTTCCAAGTCCGAGAATCTTTGCCCGTGGGGGTGCAACGCCGGGTATGGCACCTGCTCCGACGGTGGTCGCGCTCTCGGGGAGCCTCCGGGACGCGAGTTACACGCGCGCTGCGCTCGACCACGCGCTCGGTGCCGCGGGCGACCGCGGTGCCGAGACCGAACTGCTCGATCTCAGGGACGTCGACCTGCCCGTCTTCGATCCCGACCACAGGCACGCTGGCGACGCCGACCACCTCCAGGAACGCGTCCGCCGGGCCGACAGCGTCCTCCTCGGGACGCCGATGTACCACGGTTCCTACTCGGCGCCGCTGAAGAACGCGCTCGACTACTGCGGGTTCGACGAGTTCGAGAACACGACCGTCGGCTTGCTCGCGGTGTCCGGCGGAAGCTTTCCGATCACCGCGCTGGATCACCTCCGGTCTGTCTGTCGGGCCCTGAACGCCTGGGTACTCCCCTACCAGGCCGCGGTCCCCAAGTCCCGCTCGCAGTTCGACGGCGGCCGCTTCGTCGACGAGGACCTCGCCAATCGCGTCGCAGTGCTCGGCGAGCGCGCCGTCGAGTACGCCAACATCCAGCCTGACCCGGCCTGCTTCGAGAGCGGCGAGAACGTCGGTGCGGGCGACTGAGCGGCAGATGTACGACGATTCCGGTCCGTCGCCCGCGGATGGGTCGCCACCCGTCGACGAGTCGGTCGAGGTGCGGCCGCTCGGCCCGACCGAGTGGTACAAACTCGGACCGAATCCGCTCCGCATGGCCGGGACGCTGTACGTCTGTGAAGTGTGCAAGCTGCTCCCCATCTCGGTGAAAAACGCCGTCTACCGTGCCATCGGGGTCGACGTCGGCCAGGACACGACCATCGCGCCCCACGTACAGGTCGACCCGCTGTTCCCCGGTCGACTCTCGATCGGCGATGGAACGGTGATCGGCTGGGGCACGAAACTCCTCACGCACGAGGCCTACACCGACGAGTGGCACGTCGGCCCCGTCGAGATCGGTGACGACGTCACGGTCGGGCACAGTTCCTCGACACGACCCGGCGTCACCGTGGGCGACGGGGCGACGGTGGCCGCCCACTCGTTCGTCAACCGCGACGTCGAACCCGGCGAGCGGGTCGGCGGCGTCCCGATCGAGACGCTGTGACGGGCCGACCCTCGCTGTGACCCGTGGCAGGACGGACAGCGCGGAGCCGTGTCACAACGGTCATATTCGCGCCGGACATACCCCCCAACTGTGACGCAGTGGGTCGAGAACCCCGCAGGCGGCCGCGAGCGGGGGCCCGTTGGCCTCCTCAGGGCGTGGGTCGAGGTACTCCTCCGCCCCCGGCAGTTCTTCCGTGCGAAGGTCGCGCCCGGCGATCAGGCACCAGGTGTGACCTTCGCCGCGGCAGTCGTCCTGGTCGCGGAGGGCGCCAGAATCGCGCTGTTCGACGGGGGCCACCCCATCGTCGGCGAGCAGCCGGCGCTCTCGGCGATCCTGTGGGTCCTGCTGATGACGGTTCTCGTTGCACCAGCCGGCATTCACCTCGTTGCCGCCCTACAGACGCTGCTCTTGATGCCCGCCACCGACGAGCGCGCCGGCGTCAGCGAGACGGTCCAGGTCATCTGCTACGCGCTCGCGCCCTGCGTGTTCGTCGGCCTGCCCAGTGTCCACGTCCAGGCGCTCGTCGCGGTCTGGGGTGCTGGCCTGCTGGTCGTCGGGATGGCGACCGTGCACGGCATCCGCCCGGTGATTGCTCTCCCCGTCGGCGCGGTACCTGCAATCCTCGTGTTCGGGTACGGCTTCGGGGGGAACGCGGCCCTGCGTGCGGTCCTCGAGGGAGTACGCACTGCCCTCTAGGTCCCGGTCAGACCGCCGTCACGCCCGTAATCTCGAACCGCGCGCCGCCGTCTGCACCCTCGGTCACCTCGGCGGTCCACCCGTGTGCCCCGACGATCTCGCTCACGATAGCGAGGCCGAATCCGGTGCCATCCTGGCTCGTCGTGAATCCACTCTCGAAGACCGAATCGCGGTCCTCCTCTGGGATTCCGGCGCCGTCGTCCTCGACGTAGAAGCCCCTGCCGTCGATGGCTCCGACCGTCACCGTCACGTCGCTGCCGCCGTGTTCGATCGCGTTGCGAAACAGGTTCTCCAGCAGTTGCTGTAGACGGTCTTCGTCGGCCGCGAACCTGATGTCGCCCGCAATGTCGAGGCTGGCCTCCCCGGCCTCCACGACGCTCCAGGCAGCCTCCGCGGTAGCGGACAGCGAGACCTCGGTCGTCTCCGAGATGGAGTCCCCCTGGCGGGCGAGCGCGAGGACGTCCTCGATGAGGGCCGCCATGCGGTCGAGCGCGTTCCGGACGGATTCGAGGTTCTCGTTGTCGACTTCCTCCTGTGCGAGTTCGAGGCGGCCCTGGGCGACGTTCAGCGGGTTTCGCAGGTCGTGCGAGACGACGCTCGCGAACTGCTCCAGGCGCTCGTTCTGTCGTTCGAGTTCGCGCCGGTACTGTTCCCGGTCGGTGATGTCGGTGAGCGTGATTACCACGCCCAGGCGAGTCTCGTCGGTACTGAACGGGTTCGTCGAGAGCTGGTAGTAGCGCAACCCACCGATCCGCTCGAGTGCGATGACGGCCTCGTCGTCGGGTCTGTCGAGGAATCCGGCCAGGTCCGGAACCACCGTTTCGATGGCTTCCCCGACGGTGAGTTCGCCGAACACCTCCTCGGCTGCCCGGTTGTAGTCGCGCACCCGATCCTCGTCGTCTAGCACGATCGTCGGGTCGTCCTGCTGGCTCGTCAGGCGGATCGTCCGGAAGTCCTCGAGGTAGACGAACAGGAGACCCACGGAGAAGGCGGCCACGCCCAGCGGTTCGTACGTGAAATCGATGAGAGCGGGAATCGACCGGCCGGCGATGTCGAACGCGGCCGGCAGGCCCGTGATTCCCAGCAGGATTACCAGCGGCGTCGTCTCGTGGCCGACTTGCCAGAACAGCTCCAGGAGCATGAAATACCCCACGATAGCCAGTGCGTAGGAGAGCCCCATCACGACCCAGTGGAAGACGGTGTGGTTGATAGCGAGGTGGGGGAACGGGGTCGTGAGCATCTCGGCCGTGAAGTACAGCCCGTGGAAGGGGTTCGTGAGTTTGACCGCCACGATCGCGAGGAAGAGCCCGACTGCGAGGCGCCGCAACGTCGGCGAGCGGTGCAGGGACCGGCCGGTGTAGGCCGAACAGAAGTACAGCCAGGGTCCGACTGCGGCCAGGCCGACCACCAGCCCGACCAGGTAGAACGCGTACTTGAGGCCGGTCGTCGGCGCCACCAGGAATGCGACGTGAGCGCTCGCCCAGCTCCCGCTCAGTACGAGCAGACTCACGAGTCCCCTGCGGGTGTCGTCGGAGTCGATTCTGCGGGCGCGGGCGACGCTCGCGAAACAGGCCACCGCGGCCCCCCCGAACGCCAGGACGTACACCAGGAACACCGGATTTCCGAACGCGGGGAGGCCAGCGACCATCTACGTCCGGTTCGCGTGGCCGTCGAATAGGTCTGTTGATTGGTTTTTGTGCGCCTCGGCACGGCGGCCCCGGCTGGGGCCGGGAGCAGAGGGTATTAGGCACTGCCGGGAGAGGGACAGTGTGTAATGCTCAGCCTCGATCTGGACCGGTTCATGTTCGAACTGAAGGAGGGAGCAGTCAAGCACGTCGGGCCCTCGAACAGGGCGGCGACCGCCAAACTCTACGACGTGGAGGGCGTCGAGGTACGGGAGTTCGGCGACAAGCGCGTCAAACTCGCGTTCGAAGACGAGGACGGCAACGAGGTGGAGGTGGCGCTGTTCCCCGGGGACGCCCGCGAGGTGGCACGCGGCATCGAATTGCTCGAAGAGGAGAGCCGCGTCTTCGAGTGATCGGCGGCGGCCCCGGTTCGGGCGCGATTCGACAACCGTTTTAGGACGGGACTGTTTGCTCCCTTCAATGAGTTCGTGTATCATTTGCGGGAAATCTGTCGACGGTCGCATCTGTGACATCCACCAGGAAGACGTCGTCTTCGAGTTCCGCGGTGACCACCCCGGGGAGTTGACCCCGGGACGGTACTACCGCGGGACTGTCGACGGGTTCGCCGAGTTCGGCGTCTTCGTCGACGTCGGGGACAGCGTCACCGGCCTCCTCCACAGGAGCGAACTCGACAGGCGACTCGACAGCCTCGACTGGGACCCGGGCGACTCCGTGTTCGTCCAGGTGCAGAACGTCCGCGACAACGGCAACGTCGACCTCGGCTGGTCGATCCGGCAGGACGAGTCGGAGTTTCGCGGCACGCTCATCGACGACCCGGACGCCGACGAGGAACTGCTCGCGGAGGAAGAGGACGACGGCGGGGCCGGGGACGAGACTCCGACGGTGCGGACCGACCCGGCGCCGTCCGACCCGGCCGGGACCCCGACCGGATCGCGGGAGACCGAGTCCGACGAGGGCGTCGCGGAAACAGAGGGGGGCCCTGGAGGGACCGACGAGGGGCCAGCGGTCGAGGCGCCACCCGACGAGGCGCCAGCGGACGCGGCGCCACCGGAGGGAACGATCGGCGACCTCTCGCTGGTGACGATCGACGAACTCGACAGGCACGTCGGCGAGCGGGTCCGTATCGAGGGTGAAATCGCCAGTGCCCGCCAGACGAGCGGGCCGACGGTCTTCGAGGTCCGCGACGAGACCGGCACGGTCGACTGTGCCGCCTTCGAGGAGGCTGGCGTCCGGGCCTACC
>JAHENO010000091.1 GCA_018609945.1 Haloarculaceae archaeon
CGGCTGCAGCGCATCGCCGACACCGACGGTGACGACGACGCGGCGGACGAATGATCACGCTCAGTTCCGACTTCGGCTGGCCCTACCCCGCGTCGATGAAGGGCGTCATCCTCCAGGAGACGAACGCACGCCTTGTCGACGTCTCGCACGAATTTCCCCGCCAGGACGTCCGCGCGACGGCCTTCTGGCTCCGGGAGGTACTCCCCTACTTCCCGCCGGCGGTCCACCTCGTGGTCGTCGACCCCGGCGTCGGTACCGAGCGGGCAGCCATCGCGGTCCGCGCCGGCGACCACGCGCTCGTCGGCCCCGACAACGGCGTCTTGCTTCCGGTGGCCCGCACGCTGTCCGAGGGATTCCTCGACGTCTTCGAGGTGAGCTACGAGGAGCCTGCGCCCGGGGAACGCAACGAGGACGGTCGCTGGCCGCCGGTCGCGGAGAGTTCGACATTCCACGGCCGTGACGTGTTCGCCCCCGCAGCCGCACGGGTCCACGAGCGGGGAATCGAGGACTTCGAAGACCAGCCCGGATTCGCCCGCGCCGACGACTACGAGACCCTCCAGTTTCCGGAGCCGACGGTCGACGAGGACGGCGCCGTCGGCGAGGCGATCACTGTCGACGGATTCGGGAACGTCATTACGAATATCCCGGGGGAGGTGCTCGCGGAGCGGTTCGGCTCGCACGTCAAGGCCAACGGCATCTGGGCGTCGGCACGGCGGGCCTACGCCGAGGTCGACGTCGGCCACCGCGTCGTGACTGTCGGCAGCCACGGCAACGTCGAACTCGCGGTCAACCAGGGCCGGGGCGACGAAACCTTCGGCGTCGACGCCGGCGGCCGCGTCCGCCTGTCGTGGTGAGGGCCCGGAGGTCGATCGGCATCAATCGCCAGAGAGCGAGGCCGGCCCCTCGCCGGACTGACGTCCGGGACCGGACGTATCCAGCACGCCCTCGATAGTCCGGTGCGGGTAGGGGATAGTCACGTCCTCGCGCTCGAAGCGCTCGGTGACCGACTGGACGAACCGCCCGCGGATGCCCAGGAAATCCGACTCGCCGGGGTCGCGGATCCAGACACGGGACTGGAGGCCGAACGAGGCCTCGTTGATCTCGATCAGTTTCACCGACGGCTCCGGGTCGTCGAGGATGCCCTCGGTCGCCCGGGCCGCTTCGAGGATGATGTCGGTCGCACGGTCGATGTCGTCCTGGAAGCCGATCCGGAACGTGAACTTCAGGCGGAGCGTCTCGTTTCTGTCGTAGTTTTTGATGACGCCGTCGGTCAACTGGGAGTTCGGGACAGTGAGGTGTTCGTTGTCGAAGGTGCGCACCCGGGTCACGCGCAGGCTGATGTCCTCGACGAAGCCCTGGTCGGAGCCCCACTCGATCCAGTCGCCGGTCCGGAACGGCTTGTCCGTGTATATGAACACGCCGGCGACGAGGTTCTTGATGACGTCCTGCATCGCGAAGCCGATCGCGAGCGTGGCGGCCGCCGCCACGGTCGACAGCGCGAGCAAGATGTTCCCGTATCCAGCGAGCGCAAAGCCCAGTCCCACGGCCACGAACACGACGGTGCCGAGCAGGAACAGACGGAGCGGCTTCCGGGCGTGCTCGTCGATGCCACGCCGCCGCAACAGCCGGTCGACCAGCGGCACGGCGAGGAGTTTGCCGACGACGTACAGCGAGAGAAACACCACCAGAAAAACGGCGGCAGAGCCGACGGCGCTGGCGAGCGCCGGGGGGAGCCCGAACTCCACGAGGAATTCGCCGAAGACACCCAGGTCGGATCCCGTCTGGAGCGGGACAGTCATCGCCGCCCACCTCCGCGGTACCGGGCGGCTCTCGTTCCGGAGACGCCGTCGATCGGTTCGATGAACGCTGCGAGCGGACCAGTCGGTAGCTGTGGCTGGACCATACGCCTGCGAGGGTGGCCAGGCAGTTAGGTGCTAGTCATTCCTCGGACCCGCTGGTGCCGGTCATTCCTCGCCCTCGTGGGGGTCGTGGGACTGGCCGTCCCGCCGGTCGGCGCGCAGCCGGCGGATCGCAGCCCGCGCGTTGCTGGCGTCGTAGCCGAGGAAGACCGTCCCGGCGTAGGCGTCCGCGACCTCCATGGCGTGGACGAGATTGTCGACGTCGACCTGGACGGCGTACAGTTCGAGGCTCAGTCGCGCCCCGAGGCGGTCGGCGAAGCCACTGGCGATGACCTCCAGCCAGTAGGTCGTCGTGTAGGCCATGTCGTACAGGGGCACGACGAACTCGTCGACGTGGGCTTCGAGTCCCTCGACGTCGAGGCCGCTGCGTTCGAGAAGGTGTCCCGGGTAAGGGTCCGGATACAGCGTCAGGAGCAGGTTCCCGGGGACGCGCTCGCGGGCCTCGCGAACGAACCCGGTGATGACCGACACGCGCCAGGCGTCGCGGTCCTCGTGGTCGCTCGCGGCAAAGCGGCGGTTACAGCGATCGCAGTGACAGTACTCCGGCCTGGCGAACCCGACGTCGTCCAGGCGCACGTCGCCGTCGGGATTGGCGTCGGCGGCGTCCGCAACCATCTCCAGGATGCCCCGGCGGTACTCCTCGTGGGTCGGACAGACGTACGACCAGTCGAAATACGGCCGGTCGCGGGTCGCGAGATCGCCGTCGGCGCTGACCGAGGCGACGTCGGGATTGCCCTCGACAGCGGCGTTGTCACCGAACGCGGAGATCATGTTGATGCCGTCTGCCACCGGTTCGGCTGCCCGCCCGGTGACGTCTTTCATCTCGTAGCAGCCGCGGTCGAACTCCTCCCAGGCCAACTCCTCCTCGTTGCGGGTGACGACGCCGAACATACGGCTCCTGGGAGCCCCGGATACGTAAGCCGTTCGCGCCTGCGGGCCCGGGTCTGTGGCCCGTCCGCCAGCGCAGTGGCTCAGTCCTGCAGTACGAGTTTGTAAACGATCACGAGGGCCACGAGGACCAGGACGAACTTGAGTTTCTTCGACATCACATCATTCCACGGCTGACGGCCCTAAAGCACTTCTGGGTGATTTAAGAACAGTGCGGTCACCCCCCGGCACATGGTCCTCGCAGAAACGATCGGTATCGTCCCCTCGGGTTCGCTGGCTTCCGCCTGTTTACCGGTGCCCAGGAACTGTCCCCGGCGTATCACATCCTCAGTAACGACCCCATCCCAGTTCGGGACCTGCACGGCTACACGGCCCCGTAGCGATCCGAGGAACGGCGACCGTCGACGACGGTGAGAGGACGGTGACCGCCCGATTCTCCGGGACGGAGTGTCTTGCGTACACCTACGAGGTCGCGGAGCTGCGCTCGACGGGCAAACACTCGGAGTGGGAAACCCTCGACGGGGGGATGGGTGGCGCGAACTTCCTCGTGGACGACCGGACGGGAGCGGTCCGCGTGAACCCGGACGGTGCCGACGTCCGCCTGGGCCACACACCGCGCAGGTCTCGCCGGGCGAGGAACCCCCCGACCGGCTCGCGGCGTACCTCGGTCGACGGAGGCTGTCGACCTCCGTCCGTTCTGATCAGGCGATGTCGCGGCTAGTGTCGACCGAGACTTCCTCGGAGAGTTCGAGCTTTATCGTATCGGGCGGCGCGCGGCCACCGCGGAACTTCGGGATCGCCATCCGGTTGTCGACCTGGTCGCCCGAGGTGTCGGTCCTGAGTTCGAACACGACGTCGGCGAAGTGTTCGGTCGTGTCCCGCAACGACGGAACAGACCGACCGTCGAGACAGTGGAGGATCGCGAGGCTGTTGGTGTTGAAAATGTGGGTCTGGAGGTCGTTGAGGAAACTCCGGAACCGGGACTGTGGTTTCTGCAGTTCGAGGATGTCGACCGGATCGACGATGAGATTTGACGCCTCGGGTAACGCACTGATCAGTTTGCGCGCGTTGTCAAGCGGTGCCTCCCCCGAGATGTGTCTGACAGTCGGGTCGCCTGTCACCGTGGGCGTGTTCCCGATGCTGTCCCTGACAGCCTCGGCCGAGCGATCGAGTGAGAGGTAGAGCGTCCCCCGCGTGGCGGTGAGTTCGTACAGAAACAGCTCCGCCTGGCTCGCGGGATGGGCCGACAGCACGACGATGCTTCCCGCGGGCAGGCCCCCGCCCAATTTGCGATCGAGGACGTCGATCCCCGTACGCAACCGCCTGGCCATCCTACCTACGGTATCATATTGTGAGTATTAACTTTTACGCGAGAAGTATCAGTTATGATAACACGGGAACTGACCGGGAACGGACCGCCCTTCCGAGAGCCGTCGACAGAGGGAGACACAGACGGATCGGAGCCGGGAATCCGTGTACACCGGCGAGGCGTCGACGGTCGGAACGTGCTCGACGGGACAGTCGAAGGGCATGTCGGCCGAGTCAGCCTCTCCCCGAACCAGGACGGCGAGGGGAGTGGCGTCGAGATGCCGTGCGACCGCAGCCGTCTTGACCGTGTCCTCGATCGACGCGGGCGTGTCCGTCGTCACCAGGATCGACCCGTCACACGCCCGGAGCGGTCGTGCCGCGTCCTCGCTGGCCCCGGCCGGACAGTCGACGAGCACCGGTCCGTGCCACCGGCGGAGTCTGGGCAGGGCGGCAGGGACGGCGTCCGGCCGGCCCGCAGCGATCAGGCCGATACCCGGTAGTCCCCGGGGGCGCTGCACGACCTCACCGAGCCGACGACCGGCTGCGAGTTCGTCGGCGGTCGGTTCCCGGTCGGCACCGGCGAGGACGTGCAGATCCGGCATGTCGACGTCGGCGTCGAGCACGACCGGGTCGCCCCCGGCGTCGGCCAGCGAGCGCGCCAGTGCGAGCGTGATGGTCGTCTTCCCGGCGCCGCCCTTCCCCCCTGCAATCGCGAGCATGTGACCGGCTGGCAGCCCGCTGGTACAAAAACTGTCGGGCTCCGGGAGATTCAAATGGGTCGGGGACGCGGGTAGACGCGATGCGCCACGACCACGTCATCAGCGCCAAACAGCTGACGCGCGGGGACATCGAGTCGGTGCTCGACCGCGCGAGCGACATCGCGGCCGACCCCGGCACGTACGCGGGCCGCCACCAGGGGACGCTACTGGGGTTGCTGTTCTTCGAGCCGAGCACGCGGACGAAGATGAGTTTCTCGGCCGCCATCAAGCGCCTGGGCGGGGATGTCGTCGACATGGGTCCGGTCGACGCCTCCAGCGTCAAGAAGGGAGAGAGCCTCGCCGACACGGTCCGGGTCATCGAGGGATACGCCGACGCGCTCGTGCTTCGCCACCCCAGCGAGGGGTCGGCGAAGATGGCAGCCGAGTACGTCGACGTGCCGCTGATCAACGCCGGAGACGGCGCCGGCCAGCACCCGACACAGACGTTGCTCGACCTCTACACCATCCGCGAGAACGCCGGCCTCGACGGCCTCCGGATCGGCATCATGGGCGACCTGAAGTACGGCCGAACGGTCCACTCGCTCGCACACGCGCTGACGAACTTCGAGACGACACAGCACTTCGTCAGCCCCGAAACGCTCGCGCTGCCGCGGAACGTCCGCTACGACCTCCACGAGGAGGGCGCGTCGGTCAAGGAACACACCGACCTCGAACACATCCTGCCCGATCTCGACGTCCTGTACGTGACGCGGATCCAGCGCGAACGGTTCCCGGACGAGAGCGAGTACCGTGCGGTTGCCGGCCAGTACCAGATCGACGCCGAAACGCTCGAGGCTGCGGCCGACGACCTGGTGGTGATGCACCCGCTCCCGCGCGTCGACGAGATCGCCAGCGACGTCGACGAAACCGAACACGCCCGCTACTTCGAGCAGGCACACAATGGGGTGCCCGTCCGGATGGCTCTCCTCGATCACCTCCTGGAGGGAGACCGATGACCGCCGACCGCGAACTCCGCGTCAGCAAGATCAGTAGCGGTACCGTCATCGACCACATCACCAGCGGCCAGGCGCTGAACGTGCTCGCCATCCTCGGCATCGACGGCACGGACGGCGAAGTCGTCTCCATCGGGATGAACGTTCCCTCCGACCGCCTCGGGACGAAAGACATCGTGAAGGTGGAGGGTCGCGAACTTTCCCAGAGCGAACTCGACGTTCTCTCGCTGATCGCACCCGTCGCGACGATCAACATCATCCGCGACTACGACGTCGTCGAGAAACACCGCGTCGACCGCCCCACCGAGGTGACGGGCGTGTTGCAGTGTCCCAATCACAACTGCATCACTACCGAGGACGAGCCCGTCGACTCGCATTTCGAGGTGCTCGACGACGGGGTCCGGTGTGTCTATTGCGATACGATCATCCGCGAGGACCTGGCCGCCCACATCCTGGTCTAGAAACGCTCCCCGACCTCGACCGTCGTCGCTACTCCCCGAGTTCCTCGGCGAGTTCGTCCGCGTCGATGTCGGCGTCTTCGAGTGCGGCTTCGATGTCCTCCTCGCCGCCACCCATGCCGCCCATACCGCCCATCATACCGGGCAGGCCCATGCCGCCCATGCCCTCGATGATCTCCTGGACGACGACGCGGTCGACGCCGAGATAGTCGATGAGGTCCTGGGCGATGGACTGTTTCTGGAACATCCACTGCTGGTTCATCGTCAGTTCCGGCGTCGCCTCGATGTAGAGTGACTCCTTCTCGACCTCGACCGTCTCGAACTCCGGTTCCTCGTCCGCCTCGTCGGCCTCGCCCTCCGCGGTCCCGCTCTCGTCGTCGGCCGCCTCGTCGTCTCCTTCGTCCTCCTCTGCCTCGTTCTCGACGAGCTGTTCCTCCTCGACGGTGTCGGTCTCGAAGTGGACGTTCAGCTGGAGGTCCAGCAGCGTCTCGAGCAGACTCTCCGCTTTTGCCTGGCGGTCGGTGATCTCGCCGACGATCTCGTACTCGTACTCGATGTCTTCGCCGGCGAGCGGATGGTTGAAGTCGACGCGAGCGCGGCCGCCGATGACGGTCTCGACGAAGCCCTCCTCGCCGTCGATTCGCACCTGTGCGCCCGGGTAGCGGTCGTCCTCGGGGATCTTGTCCTTGCTGACCGTCCGGACCTCCTCCTCGTCGTACTCGCCGAAAGCCTCACTGGCTTCGACGACGACCGAGCCGGTGTCACCGACCTCCCGGCCGATGAGGTCATCCTCGACGGGCGGAAAGATGTGTCCCTCGCCGAGGACGATGGTACGGGGGGCGAACTCCCTGTCCGCGTCGACCCCCTCCTCCTCGGCGACCTCGGCGTCGGTCGTGTCGACGAGGTCCCCGCCCTCCACCGTCCGGGCGGTGTAGTCCAGTTCGACGAACGCGCCGTCCTGGAGGCCTTCCTCGTCTTCGGAATCGGTGTCTTCGGCCTCCCCGGCGGCGTCGCTCTCGGTGGCAGCGCCCTCGGCGGCCTCGCCGTTCCCGTCGTCGACATCGGTCTCCTCGGCCGCGTACTCGGCCTGCGCGTCCGCGTCGGCCGCCTGTTCTCCCGTCGCCTCGTCGGCGTCATCGGCCTCGGAGTCGTTGCTCATACAGTGTTCGACAGCCGTTGTACTCTTAAGAACAACGTTTCGGCCCCACCCGGCCCACCGACGGGCCGACTCCGGTCAGCCAGCGTACTCGCTCGATTCGAGAATCTGCCGGTGGGTCTCGGCGTCGATATTCCGTCCCGAAACCGGGATCACGACCTTCCGGCCGGACAGGTCGTCACCGGCCGCCAGGGCAGCCGCGACCCCCGTGCCACAGGCCCCCTCCATCACGATGTGCTCGTCGACGTACATGCGGGCGACGGCCTCGCGGATGGCGTCGTCCGAGACCAGCCGGAAGTCCGCGAGGCCGTCCCGTAACACCTCCGTGGTCACCGCGAAGGGGACCCGGGTTGCGACACCCTCGGCGAAGGTGTCCATCCGGTCGTGAGCAGCGAGTGTTCCCTCGGCCCAGGCGCGGTAGACGGCCGGCGCCCCTTCGGCCTGGACGCCCACCACGTCCGCGTCGAGCAGCGCACCGACCGACAGGCAGTACCCGGAGGCCGAGGACCCGCCGCCGACCGGACAGAAGACGACGTCCACCCCGGGAAGCGCCTCGACGACCTCCAGCCCGGCGGTTCCGACCCCCGCGAGCAGTGCCGGCTCGTTCGCCGAGTGGACGTAGCGGTACCCCTCCTCGCTGGCGAGGCGCTCGACTTGTTCGCGCGCCTCGTCGAAGTCCGCACCGTGTTTCCGGACGTCCGCGCCGAGCGCGCGCATCGCAGCCACCTTGTCGGGGTTGGCGTCCTCGGGCACGCCGACCACGACTGGCACGTCGAACTCCCGGCCGGCCCAGGCGATCGACTGGCCGTGGTTGCCGGTCGAGGCCGCGATCAGCCCCCGGTCGCGAAATTCGTCGTCGAGTCCCGAGACGAGGGTCACCCCCCCGCGGACCTTGAAGGCTCCCGTCGGCAGCGTGTCCTCGCGTTTGAGATAGACGTCGGCGTCGAGTTCGGCCGAGAGCGTCTCGCTGCGGACCAGCGGCGTCTCCGGGAGGTGCCTGCTGACCGTCTCGCGGGCCCGAAACAGGTCCGCGGTCGTCGGCGGCGTCAGGTCGTGATAGGGGAAGACGGTCGATTCGTCGGGCGACTCGACGGGCTCGTATGCGGCCATGTCTGTCCGCACGGAAACCACGGTGAAAACTGTAGGCGATGTGGGGCCGACGAGCAGGTCACTTTTGCCCGCCCCCTCCCTCGGACCGGCCATGTACGAGGTGGAACTGAAGGTCCGCGCCGACCACGGGCCGGTCCGGGACCGCCTGGACGCACTCGGCGCCCGGCACGTGGGTGCTGTCGTCCAGACGGACACCTACTACGACGCTCCCCACCGCGAGTTCGCCGAAACCGACGAGGCGCTCCGGATCCGACAGGAGTTACCCGCCGATGGGGACCAGCAGGCGTACCTCACGTACAAGGGGCCGCTCGTCGACGAGCAGTCGAAGACCCGCGAGGAGGCCGAAACGGCCGTC
>JAHENO010000092.1 GCA_018609945.1 Haloarculaceae archaeon
TATCAGATAATTTTAACTTACTACCGCCCTCCATTCTATTCGTATCATGTCCGATACAAACGTCGCGGAATTCCTCCGCGAGCACCCCCGGATGATGGGCGTACTGTTCACAATGACACTCCTGCTGACTCAGGCTGGCACTGTGGCAGCAGGGAACGGACACTCGATCTGAGTTCCCCCGAGATCAACCAGTCCAGTCCCTTTTTGACGTGGCCCGTCGACATCGAGTTGCTACTCTAGTTCCTCGACTGAAACCGAGGAACTCCAGTGGAGTTCCCCGTTGTTTCTGACGGGCACATCCTCTAGTTTAAGAAAGTCGGCAAGGTCGTCTTTTGGAACCTGAAACGACGCGATATTCCCCGAGTTCAAAAAGTACTCGTCATTATCGGGGAGGTGGGGCATGTACACGGTCCCCAGACCAGCGTCGTCCGTCGCGTACATCTTTATGTCCATGGCAAATTCGTCCCCGGTCCTGCGTATGTCGAGGAGATTCGGTGTTCTGCTGGCGGCCTGTGTCACGGTCATGCCGCCGTCCCCGACGACGATGTACTGGCCGCCGAGAATACTCTCGTCCCGGGCGATCGTCAGGGCTGCGCGTAGTGGGAACCCGGCGTTCAATAGTCGTGCAATCGTTTCACCGATGCGCACGGCACCGTCGTTGATGATGTCGTTGAGAGTGACGATCCCCCCCACTGCTCCAGCCTCGATCAGGTGTATCCCTTGCCGATACGAATTACAGGCGTTCAACAGGAAGGCGTCGACGCCCGTCTCCGAGAGGGTCGCTGCGTCGAGTTTCCCGTCGGCGCATTCGAATCCGTCTTCTTCGGTGTGACCGATGTAGTGGAGGAAACTGTGCTCCTGACGGAGCTGGTCCCGGAGTTCGGTGGTAGTGAGATCCCGCTTGACCGTCACGTCGAACGGGAGAGCCGCCCGGTTTCCGTACGTCTGGTTGACGAGGTCACGCTCCTCGCTCATACGCTCGTCGTTCAGGACGATCGTGATAGAGATCTCGCCGTCGGTCGGCTCCAAGTTCAGTCGGTTGTGGAACGCCTCCTGGGTCAGCTTGCTGGCGCCGATCGGAATGCTGGGCCCGATCCAGGCCTGTTCGAGCGAATCCGTCGCTTCGGGTTCGACGTACGATTTTTCCTCAGTACTCGATGTCTCCGCGGCGGATCGCGTGATGACGCCGCCGTCACTCGCCGCTGGCATCGTCGTACCGGACGGGCTTGTAGCAGGGATTCCATCGGTCGTCCGTACGACGGCAAGGTCGTCGACCACGAATGGCAGTTGTTCGACTGTCGAACGCCCGGGCTCGATGTGGACTGTCAGCCGCCACTCCGGCACTTGATCGCGGACCAGCGCGTACGGGATTTCCAGATAGTTTGCCACCCGTTCAGCGATCGGGAGATTGTACAGCCTCCCCCAATCGAGGTCGAGTTGCTTTTCGATCTCGTTGCGCTCGTGTAGTTCGATCGTATAGATTCCCTCGGTTCGGACGATACAGTCCAGCAGAAACAGCTGTTTGAGCGTCTGCTCGACACCCCGTTCGAGCCCATCCGGTTTGTCCAGAGCGTGTTCGAACCCACTGTCAGTCACCAGTCGGGGTGTCGATCCCGGGACGATTTCCGCCCCGGTATAGTACGAAAGCGGCGCGGCCGTGTAGATGGCCCCGTATTCCGGCGGGACTTCGAGTTGGATGCCTGTCGCGGGACGCTCGACAGGCTCGGGGATGTCGAGTGACTCTCCCAGGGTGATCGCTGGTGGGTGTCCGCGATTGAACGGGAACGACCGCTCGGGATTCGTTGTCTTGAGTGCTGAGCCGAACGAACTCACGGCAGCCATCATGTCCACGGGGTCGTCCGTGGTGGTCACAGTCGCTACTGGTCGGTCGTGCCGGGACAGCGCACCGATGATCACCTCCTGCGGATCGCCAAATTCCATTCTGACTTCCACGAGGTCGGCGGTGATCTCGAGCGGTCCCTCCACCACAAGGTACGTCTGGACCTGCGCACTTAATTCGAGAACGTACGTCCCCTTGCCCAGTGACTCCGATTCGAGATGCCCGACGTTCGTTATCATCTCACCCGAACCGTCACGCACACACACTCCGACGACCGTCGGGAGAACGATCTCTTCCGTCCCCACGGCGACGGCTCGATCGACGGGAAAGAGACACTCGCCGGTGTCGATCGGGGTCGGCGAGACCACCCCCGAGGTGTGCAATTGATAGCGGAGTCGCTCGATCCGGTCGATGACCTCGATCCCCGGCGGGTCCTCCACACTCTCGAACGTGAGCAGTTCGTCTCTATCCGGCATCAGTGGTAGCTTGACGTACGTGTATTCATAATACTCGGTAAAAAGTCTACCGGCGGGAAATATTGTGAACGAACACTTTTTCAGCGTCAGTCCTCGGACTCGTAGTGCTCGCCGGCGGCGCCGGGCATCCGGGTCTTGCCGACGAATCCCAGGATCACGAGTACGGCGACGTATGGAAGGATGCCGACCAGCGTCGAGGAGATCTCGACACCGCCGACGCGCTGGAGTTGCAACTGGAGGGCGTCGAGGCCGGCGAAAAACACCGACGCGCCGAACGCGCCCACCGGGTTGTAGTTCGCGAGCAGGTAGGTCGTGATGCCGATCCAGCCACGGCCGGCGGTGATGGTCTCCCCGCCGCCGATGAACTGGCCGGCGTTCAGCGCCAGGCCGGCCCCGCCCAGCCCGCAGTACACGCCCGAGATGAGCACGCCCGCGTACCGGACCTTCCGGACGCTTATCCCCGCCGTATCGAGCGTCTTCGGGTCCTCGCCACTCGCTTGGAGGTGCTTGCCGAAGGTCGTCCGGTTGAGGAGATACCACGAGAACGGGACGGCCAGCAGGAGTAGATACACCGGCGGCGTCGAGCGAAACAGCGCCGGCCCGAGGAACGGAATCTCGACCAGCACGGGGAGCGCCAGCGGGTCGAACGTCCCCACGCTGGGACTGTTGACCGTCTCCCAGATGATGATACTCCCGAAGGGTGCAAAGCCCAGCGCGATCAGCCACACCGCGAGCCCCGCGATGATCTGGTCGGCCTTGAAATCGATACAGACGACCGCGAAGAGTAACGCGATGGCAGTGCTCGCGAGCACCGCGGCCAGGAACGCCAGCGCGAGTGCCCCGGTCGTCCCGCCCAGCCACCACAGCACGGCGATGGCCGAAAAGGCTGCGACGATCAACAGCCCCTCGAGGCCGATGTTGATGACGCCGGATTTCTCGGCGAAAATACCGCCCATCCCGGCGAATGCGATAGGCACCGTTAGTCTGAGCGCCGACCGGACGTAGGAAGCGTCGAGCACGCTGAGGACTCCGACGCCGAGCTGGCGCACCCCCGGGACGAGGATCACGAGAAAGAGCACGGCGATGACTGCACCGCCCGCGAGTCCGGCACGGCGGTCGATGCGCGCCGGGTTATCCATCCCGCCCACCTCCCTCACTGCCGCCGTCGGTGGCGACCGCCCCTTCCTCGGAGCCGTAGCCAGCGCGGGTGCCGAGCATCCGGAAGAACTCGGGCATCGCCACGAAGAGGATGATCAACCCGCGCAACACCTCGACGAGCTCCGGCGGCACCCCGAGCGCGAAGTCGATCTGGATGGCACCGCCCTTCATCGCGCCGAACAGCAGCGCGGCCGGAATCACCCCGAGCGGGTTGTTGGCAGCCAGGATGGAGACCGCGATGCCATCGAAACCCAGGGGCGGCATGCTGGTCTGCCACCGGTAGAGGATCATCAGCACGTACATCGCGCCGGCGACGCCACCGAGTGCCCCGGAGAGGGTCATGCTCGTCACGATGTTGCGCTCGGCGTTGACGCCGCCGTACTCGGCGGCCTCGGGCGCGAGCCCGCTCGTCCGGAGGTCGTACCCGAGGACGGTCCGCTCGTACAGCAGGTACACCAGGACGGCAGTCACGAGCCCGAACCCGAGCGCGACGACGGAAAAACGGGTGCCACTGATGGTCGGCGAAAGCCGGACGAACTCCGGGACAGAGGGCGTCTGGACGGCGTCCGTCGTGGGATCCCCGAGGTGGTTGCGAACCAGGTAGAAGGCCACGCCCATCGCGACGAAGTTGAGCATGATGGTCGTGATGACCTCGTGGGCGTCGGCGTAGGCCTTCATCGCACCCGGGAGAGCCCCGTAGAGCCCGCCGACGATCGCACCGACGAGCACCGCCACCGGGATGGCAACGAGTGCCCCGAGGCCGCTCGCAGGGAGGACGGGCGCGACCCAGAGGACCGCAAGCGCGCTCGCGAGCCCCCCTAGGACCATCTGTCCCTGCGTGCCGATGTTGAACAGTCCCGCCCGGAAGGCGACGGCGACCGACAGCCCGGTAAAGAGCAACAGCGTCGTCTCCTGGAGGGTCAGCCCGAGGTTGGTCGCCGAGCCGAAGGCGCCGTCCGCGAGCGTCAGGTACACCTCGATCGGGTCGTAGCACATCGCCGTCCCGCCGAGGACGAGTGCCGGGTCGCGGCAGGTCGCGACCGCACCCGAGAGGAACACGATGACGCCGCCGACGACGACGGCGACGGCGAGGGCGGCCAGGCTGATCGCGAGCCGTTCCAGCACCGTCGCGTCGACGAGCCGGTCGAGAGAGCGCGTCAGCCGTTCCCTGTCCATGACCGTAGTGGTGTCAGTCTATATTCGCCGTGTCTGTCGGTCGGTCCTCGGTCGTCGCTCGCTTCTCGCCCTCCCCGCGTTCGTAGTCGTCGGGGTACTCGCCGGCCATCAGCAGGCCGACCTCCTCCTCTGTGACCGCGTCGGGGTCGACCACGTCCACGAACCGGCCGTCGTACATCACGGCCATCCGGTCGGCGAGGCGCTGGACCTCCTCCAGTTTCGAGGAGACGAGCAGAACCGCCACGCCCTCGGTCCGCAGGTCGAGCAGGCGGTTGTGGACGAACTCGATGCTGCCGATGTCGACCCCCCGAGTAGGGTGGGAAGCGACCATCAGCACGGGGTCGCGCTCGAACTCGCGGCCGACGACCATCTTCTGCTGGTTGCCCCCGGACAGCGACCGCGCACTCGCGCTCGCGTCGGGCGGGCGCACGTCGTACTCCTCGATGACGCGCTCGACGAACGACCGCGTCCGGCCCCAGTCGATGAGGCGCCCGTCGGAAAACTCCGGCAGCGTCTGGCCGCCGAGCAATCCGTTCCGCAGGAGGTCGTACTCCAGGACGAGGCTCCGGTGCTGGCGGTCCTCGGCGATGTAGGAGACGCCGGCCTCGATGCGCTCGCGCCGGGAGTCGTGCGTGATTTCCTCGCCCGCCAGCGTGACCGCTCCAGACTCGGGCTGGCGGAGACCCGTTACCGCCTCGACGAGTTCGGACTGGCCGTTGCCGTCGACGCCGGCGACGCCGAACACCTCGCCGGCCTGCACCGCGAAGGAGACGCCGTCGACGGCCCGCACGCCGCGGTCGTCGGTCACCACGAGGTCATCGACGGCCAGCGTCTCGGGGCCCCGGTCGGCCGGCTCGCTCGTGACTTCGAGCAACACCTCCCGGCCGACCATCATCGTCGCGAGTTCCTCCCTGGTGGTCTCCCCGGCCCGGACCGTCCCGACGAGCCGTCCGTCCCGGAGGACGCTGATGTCGTCGGCCGCCGTCAGCGCCTCGCCGAGCTTGTGGGTGATGAAGACGATTGTCTTGCCCTCGGCGACCAGTTCCTCGAAGACCGCGAACAGCGACTCGACCTCCTGTGGGGTGAGCACCGCCGTCGGTTCGTCGAGGACGAGCACCTCCGCCCCGCGGTACAGCGCCTTGAGGATTTCGACGCGCTGTTGCTCGCCGACGCTGATCTCCTGGACCCGCTCGGTCGGGTCGATGTCGAACCCGTACCGCTCTGCCAGCTCGCGGGTGTCCGCGACGGCCTGCGCCTCGTCGGTGACGAGGCCGAACCACTTCGTGGGCTCGACCCCGAGGACGAGGTTCTCGGCGACCGTCATCGGATCGACCAGCATGAAGTGCTGGTGGATCATGCCCACGCCGGCGTCGATGGCGTCCCGCGGGCTGTCGAACTCGCGGGGCCGGCCGTCGACGTAGACCGTCCCCTCGGTGGGTTCGTACAGGCCATAGAGGACGTTCATCAGCGTGGTCTTGCCGGCGCCGTTCTCGCCGACCAGCGCGTGGACGGTGCCGCGCTCGACCGCGAAATCCACGTCGTCGTTGGCGACCACGCCCGGGAACCGCTTGGTGATCCCGTCCATCCGGACGGCGTACTTCGACCCGCCCGAGTCCCGCATGGAGGGCCCGTCCTGTCCGCTCATGCCCCGCTCAGACGTCGTCCATCGTGGTCGGGACCTCGATGTCGCCGTCGATGATCCCCTGGCGGGTCGTCTCGAGTTCGGACGTGATCTCCCCGGGGAGTTCGCCCTCGAAGTCCTGGCCGATCACCGCACCGACGCCGTCCTCCGCGAGACCGAGGTCGTTGACCTGGCCGCCCTGGAAGTTGCCGTCGATGACGCCGCTGACGGACTCGTAGACCGCCCGGTTGACCCGCTTTATCATGGAGGCGACGATGACGTCCGAGAACTCCGCCGCGGAGACCGACTGGTCGTTGTCGACGCCGATGGCGTACCGCCCCTCGGCCTGTGCAGCCTCGAAGACGCCAGCGCCGGTGCCGCCCGCGGCGTGGTAGACCACGTCGGCGCCGTCGTCGTACATCGAGGTGGCGATCTCCTGGCCGGTCGCGGGATCGTTCCAGTCGCCCGCGTAGGCCGACTCGAACTGGATCTCCGCGTCGGCGTACTGGGCGCCCGCGGCGTACCCCGCCTCGAAGCGCTCGATGAGCGGAATCTCCTGGCCGCCGACGAAACCGACTACCTTCTCGTCGGGGTTGGTCTCCCCGCCGCCGTGGGCGTAGTCCATGCCCGTGAGCATCCCCGCGAGCACGCCCACCTGGAACGACCCCTCCTGTTCGCGGAAGACGTAGTTGGCGACGTTGTCCAGCAGGTTGCCGTCGTCGTCCTCGACGACCGCGTCGACGATGGTCCAGTTCTGGTCCGGGAACTCCTGGGCGTTGGTCTTGAGGTCGGTCGCCTGGACGAACCCGATACAGCAGATCAGCTCGAAGTTCGGGTCGGAACTGCGCGCGAACCGCCGCTGGAGTTCGCCCACGTCGCCCGGGGCGTCCGGTTCGGCGTTCTGGTAGGAGACGGCGAAGTCCGCCTCCGCCTCCTGGATGCCCTGGTGGGCCATGTCGTTGAACGACTGGTCGCCCAGCCCGCCGGTCGCGTACACCATCCCCACGTTTATGCTGTCACTGCCGCCACCGCCGTCGTTCCCATCACCACTACCGCCGCCGTCACTGCCGTCGCCACCGTCGCTGCCGTCACCGCCGTCGCCATCACCGCCACCGCCACCATCGCCGCCACAGCCGGCCAGCGCGCCGGTCACGCCGAGGGTGCCGAGCCCTTTGAGTACTGTCCGTCGCCGCGGATTGCGGGACATACGGTACCACACGGGTAATTTTCGTTTAAAACCATCGGTGAGTACGGTATTCGCCCCCGTCCGGGGCCAACCCTGTCAGAACGGTTCCTGTCCGCGCCGGAGGGCGAGCGCGGCGCCGTAGTCGGCCCGGGAGACGACCCCGACCAGCGACCCGTCGCGTTCGACCAGCGCGACCTCCGAGCGCACCGAGTCGAGTTCGACGAGGCCGTCGAAGGCACCCGTCGTCGCGTCGAGGCGGGGCAGGTCCGTCGTGGCGAGGTCGGCGACGGTCCTGGACCCGTACTCGTCCGGCGAGATTCCACGGAGACTGTCGGCAGTGATCGCGCCGACGACTCGGCCATCCGAATCGAGGACGGGCAACTCCGAGCGTCGCGAGCCGAGCAGCCGCCCGAGCAACTCGCGGGCGGGTGTCGTGCCGGCCACTCCCTCGGTGTTTGCGAGGTCGCCAACGGTCAGTCCCTCCAGGAGGTCGCCCACGATGACGGTCCGAGATTCGCCGCTCGCAGCGGCGTAGATGAACAGCGCGAGCAAGAAGAGCAGGGGGCTGAACGCGAGGACGCCCACGACGGCAAAGAGGACGGCGAAGCCGGTCCCGACGCGGGCGGCGGTCCGCGTGGCGCTGGCGTAGGGGCGGTTGCGGGCGAGCAGCGCCCGCAGCACCCGCCCGCCGTCCATCGGGAACGCCGGCAGCATGTTGAACACCGTGAGGACGACGTTGGTGACGGCCAGCCAGCCCACGACGAACACGACCACCGGCAGGCCCGAGGGGATGACGTAGAGGCTGGCGAGACAGACCGCCGCGACCAGCACGCTCGCCGCGGGGCCGGCGACCGCGATCCAGAACTCGCGGTCCCACTCGCGGGGCACCGAGGACAGCGAGGCCAGGCCGCCGAGGATCCACAGCGTGATCGACTGGACCTCGATGCCGTACCGCATCGCGACCCACGCGTGGCCGAGTTCGTGGATGGCGACGCTGACGAACAGCCCGACGGCCGCCAGCACGCCGATGGTCCAGCGTGACTCGGCGGCCAGCGCGGCCGGGTCGATGGTGACCGGCGCCAGCCCCTCGATGATGTCGGCGTAGACGGCGATCTGTGCGCCACTCCCGATGAGCCACGCGAGGATCGGGAGAAAGACCAGCAACGAGATGTTGACCCGGATCGGGATGCCCCAGACGCGTCCGAGCGTGTAGTTTCGCATCGGGCCGGGATTCGGTCGCGTCAGGTAAATACTGATGCATCTATCCCCGTTCCAAGCACTCCCGGACATATTCGGGAGCGAGAATTTATTACCGTCCAGGTCGGCAGTTGCGGTGTGGCAGGGAGTGACACCCCGACGGTTCTCGTCGTGGACGACGAACCCGACGTCGCAGACGTCTATGCGTTGCGCCTGAGCGGCGCCTACGAGACGCGGACCGCCTACGGTGGCGCGGAGGCCCTGGAGGAACTCTCCGAGGACGTCGACGTGGTCTTGCTCGACCGGCGGATGCCGGACGTCGACGGCGACGAGGTGCTCGACTGCATTCGGGAGGACGGCTACGAGTGCCGCGTCATCATGCTGACCGCGGTCGATCCGGGGCTGGACATCGTCGAGATGGACTTCGACGACTACCTCTGCAAACCGGCCGAGAAGTCGGATCTCGTCGCCGCCATCGAGCAACAGTTCCGGATCCAGCGGTACGACGACCGCCTCTCCGAGTACCTCGAGGCCACGTCGAAGCTCGCACTCCTGGAGCAGGAACTCCCGCCCTCGGCGGTCGAAGACAACGAGGAAATCGAGGCGCTGCGCGAACGGGTCGCGGAACTGAAAGCCGGCCTGGACGAGAGCCTCGCCGATTTCGACGACATCGACACCGCGTTCCGGAAGATTTCCCGGCATCAGCGGTGATCGCTATCCCCACCCGAACCTAGACGTCGGTACTCGCAGGCGTATTAGGTGGTACCCGCAGGCGTATTGGGAGAGACGGTCCAGCGCGGAGCGGCGGCCACGGGAAAGGATGCCGTGGTGTCCATGCACGGCGTGAGAGGGTGTCCGGTCTGTCGTGTCGGGTTCCGTGGCCGTCGACCGCCCGTGCCTCTGACGGCGAGTCCCCGCTGGTCAGTTATCTCGTCGCGGTGCGACCGGTCTCGCTTGTGCCGCCACCCGTACTACGTCTGGCTCCGGTAAAGACCTGATTGCTAAGTAACAATACCGGTCCGGTCCGGGGGGCTAATTATCTAGAACGGTGGCTCGCCGGTGTCCTCGAAGAGGCTGGCGAACAGGCGGCGCTGGGCCGCCCGGAGGTGGTGGGTCACGGTGGGCTGGGAGACGCCGAGCAGGTCGGCCAGCTGGGCGCCGGTGGTCTCGCGGGGGGATTCGAAGAACCCGCTCTCGTAGGCAGTCGTGAGCACCTCGCGCTGGCGCTCTGTGAGGTCCGCGTCGACCGCCGCCCAGCGGTCCTGGCGGTCCCGGCTGCTCCGGTCGCGGCGGGCGACCAGTTCGACCCCGGGATAGCTCTCCGCGACCCGGCCGAGGAACGCACGCACGTCACGCTCTGCCGGGAGGGTGACGACCGCGATAGTCTCGTCGGGGTGGGCGACGAGTCTCTCCGGGATCGCCCCGCAGGTCAGCAGCGTCGCCGCGACCGTCCGGTCGGTCACGGTCGCCCGGACGCGACCGCTCTCGCCCTCGCCGACCTGGTGGATGGCGTCGACGCCGACGAACTCCGATTCGAGGGCCAGCACCGCCTCGCTGTCGGCGCCCGCTGTCCCGAACAGCAGGTGCGTGCGTCCCTCCTCGGTCGGCGCGAGTTCGCGGTACTGGACGGGTTCGCCGGCCAGTCGCGCCACCGCGTTCACGACGGTGTCGGACCCGGGAACCCGGAGTTCGAGTTCCGTCACACTGTCGGCGAGTACGCCGCGGGCGGTTTCCGTCGTGGCGACGCCGTAGCCCACGAGTTCGCCCAACTGGGCCAGCGCGTCGGCGACATGCTCGAAGGCGTCGGGCTCGGTCGCGTACGCGCCCGCGACGCCGTAGGTCGTCTCGCCGCAGACGATGGGGACCGCGACGGCCGACTGGAATCCACGGTCGGCGGCCGCGCGTGCCCAGTCGGCTTCCCGCAGGTGGTCGGTGACGTTCCCGACGGCGGTCGGCGACCCGGACGCCGCCGTCGCCGCGACCGGTTCGGTTCCGTCGACCGCCAGCGACACCTCGTCGAGATACCCGCCGTCGCCGGCCCAGACCCGGGGTTCGACCGTCTCCCCGCCGGGCGTGACGGTGCCGACCCAGGCGAGGGCGACCCCCTCGTCGGCGGTCAGGCGCTCGCAGAACCGTCGTTCGACCTCCTCGCGGGTGGCCGCACCGACGAGGATGTCGGCGACGTCTATGAAGAGGTCGGTCACGCGAGCGTGTCGCTCGAGCCGGCGGGTCCGGACGGCGAGTTCCCGCTCGCGTTCGCGGACGTCGGCCCGGCCGGCGACGCGGTCGAGTGCGGTCTCGGCAGTCGCCGCGAGCAATCCCAGCAGGTCGCGGCGGTATCCATCGAGAACGCCAACCTCGGTGCTCGCCGCGACGAACACGCCGTGCTCACCCAGCGGGTGTACGAACGAACTTCGTGCCGCAGTCTCGGGGTTTGCGACCCGCTCGGACTCGCTGATGTCGTCGAAGACCTTCGTCTCGCCGGTCATGTAGGCGTGCCAGGTTTCGGAGTCCTCGCGTCCGGGCCCGAACGTGTCTGTCCCGCCGTAGAAGGCCACCAGCTCCTCGGTCGCGCTGACCGGCGCCAGGACGTTCTCCTCGTCGTCGAACAGGAAGATGCCCACCTCGGGGAGGTCGAGCACCTCGCTCGCGACGTCGACGACCACGTCACAGACCGCCCGTTCGGTCTCGGTACCGAGCAGGTCCCGCGTCGCCTCGTAGAGCGCGGTCAGCGTTTCCTCGCGCTCGCGGAGTTCGACGGCGGCGATGGCGTGCCCGACGGTTTCGCCGAGTTCGTCCAGGACTGCGAGTTCCCGCTCGCCGAACGCTCCCGCGTCGCCGGCACAGACCGACACGACGCCGTAGGTCCGGTCGCCGTAGGTCACGGGCACCGCCGCGACCGACCCTACGCCCGCCTCGCGCAACGGTTCCCGCCACGGGACCGCGTCCGGGACCTCTTCGACCGCCGTGACAACCTGGGTCTCGCTCGTTTCGAGTGCGCCCAGTGCTGGACTGGTCTCTGCGGTGACGTCTTCGAGTGGCACCATCGACTCGATGATCTCCTCGCCGGCGTCCGTCCAGGCCGCGGGGACGAGCGTGTTCTCGCCCTCGTTGCGGAGCGCGATCACGACCTGGTAGCGGCCGGCCGCGGCCAGTCGCTCGCAGACGGCGGTCTCGATCTCCTCGCGGGTGGTCGCCCCGACCAGCGCCTGGTCGACGTCGCGGATGACGGCGTTGAGCCGGTCCAGCCGCGCCAGGTCGTCGCGCTGGTCGGCGATCGTGCGCTCGCGCTCGTGGCGCCCGGTGACGTCCCGGCCGATCCCGACCACGCCCGCGAACTCGCCGTCGTCGGTCAGCCGGGACAGCCGGACGTCCGTCACGCGTCCCTCCTGGCCGGGGTAGTCCAGTTCGAGTTCCGTCCTGTACTCCTCGCGGCGTCCCGCGACCAGGTCCGCGAACGGGTCGCCCTCGGCCCGCTCCCGGAGCGTCGCGAGCAGGCGGCTGTGCTCGCCCCGCAACGCCTCGGGCGTCGTGTCGTACAGCTCCGCCAGCCGGCTGTTGACGATCTGGAACCGGCCGCGCCCGTCGTAGACCGCTGCGGTGTCCCGCGTCGTCTCGACGACACCCTCGTACAGCAGGCGCTCCCGGCGCTCGACCTCCTCGATCCCCTGCGGGCGGCGATGGTCGGTCGCACGCTCGACGCGGTGACGAACCAGTCGCGGTGGGGCCTCCGCCAGCGAGGACTGGACGACGTCGGTCGCGCCCGCTGCCAGCGCCGCCGTCACGAACGACTCGTCCGGGTCCGCCGCGAAGGCCACCGCCGGGACTGCCGGGTCGGCCGCCCGGACCGCCGAGAGGGCGTCGAGACACCGGTCGGGGTCGACGGCCAGGAGGACACAGTCGACGGGCCCCGTCCGGAGTCGCTCGCCGAGGTCCTCGTCGGCCCCCGCGACGGCGACCGACACCCTGCCCTCCTCGAACCCGAGGCGGGTGGCTGCCGTTCCCGCTGGCTCGTCGGTCACGACGAGGACGTCGAGCAGGGACGTGCGCGTTGTCATCTGGACACCCTCCGTTGACGGCGGCAGTGGACACGGGCTGCCGCCACGGTCGACCGTCGGATACCCGACGTACGCCGGCCAGGGTATAATGGTTTTGGCCCGCTGGACCCCACACCCGTTCGACCGGCGGGCGTGTCCACGTGGTGTACTACACGTCGAGTCGCTGCTGGGCGCGGGCGAGTGCCGCCTCGTCGCTCTCCCGGACGGCCGTCCCGATGTCCCGGCAGGCGTGGACGAGCCGTTCCGCCTCGACGGGGTCGACGTCGCCGTCCAGGGCCTCCAGGCGCTTGCGCCTGGCCCGGAGCGCCGAGAGTACCGCGGCCAGGTCCGGTCCCGGTTCCGCGAGGACGCGTCGGAGGTCGGAGACGTAGGCGTCTGTCGCGGCCGCGACGGCCAACCCGCGATCGGCCCGGAACCCCTCTGGAACCTCCTCCGGCGGCGGGCGCTCGCCGTCCTCGGCCCCGCCGAGCAGCGACAGGAAGTAGCGCCGGTCTTCCTCGGCGATCCGCAGCGACCGCGAGAGCGTCGTGCCGACCCGCCGGAGTTCCGCCGCGGCGAGGTACGTCTCCCCCAGGGGCTGTAGCTCGCCGGCGTGAACGAACCCGGCTTTGCGGACGTACTCGGCGGCGGCGTCGGCCGCCCGCTCGGCGACCGTGTCGAGGGGCTCCGCGTCGAGTGTGGCCCGTGCCCCCGAGAGGTCTAGCTGTGCCGGTCCGGCCGTGTGTTCCGCGCGCTCACCCAGCCCACGGCTGTGGATGCTCCCACACTCCGGGCAGGTGACGCTCCCCGTCTCGTAGTACGACCACTGCGCCCCACAGGACCGACACTCCCGTCTCCCGCGGATCTTCATACCTGTTACTATGCGCCAACTTATAATAAATGCGTGGCGTCGCTATCCGGACTAATAGCACGACGTGACGGCTTTCGACTGAGTGAAACGTCCAGTCGTTACGCTTAAGTATCTCCCCTCTGTTGTTCCACGTGACGCTTCGCTTGGAGGGCCGAAGCGTCAGCGGGGACCAATTCAGGGCGGCAAGCGTTCGCGCGGATTTTCCCGCGCGTTTCGCTTTCCTTTCCGCTTTTGCCGACCAGACAGCCGTATCGCCGGGTCGATTATCCGATGGACAGCGATCCGTCACCGCCGTTCTCGTCCCACTCGAGTTCGAGTTCGAGGCTCAACTCGCCGGGCCCGTCGGCTGGCCCCTCGCGTTCTGCCTTCACTTCGAACTCGACTGTCTCCGGGGGGTCCATCGTGATCGACTCCTCGCCAGACTCCAGGGACACCGCGTCGCCCGCGTCCAGTCTGTCGGCCACGGTCCGCAGGTACGAGGCGACGTCCGCGCGACTGCTGTGTTGCTCGGTTTTGAAAAGTACTGTCTCCGGCATGCGAGACACTACGTCACCGGCGAGCATAAGCGCTCCCATCCTGCTGACAATACTGTGACACCAGTGCCGGAATATGCAGGAAGGTTATTTATTCGAACCGGAGAGAGCACACACCTCTCGGAGTCCTGAATTGTCACTGTTCCGTCTCTCGTCCGGGCAGCACGCCGCCCGGGACGGTCGGTGTTCCTCGCGCCGAACCGGGGGAATGCCGACACCGGTCCCCCACATTCGGCCCGTTCTCGGCTGTCCGGCCTCGACGCTTCGAACCGGGCCAGCGGCCCCTGATCGCCCGTGTCTATCGAGCACATATTCGGGACGAAATATTTAATAAATTAGGACAATAACTCGTACGTAGACTTTACCGATGTACGACCTGACAGGATTCCAGCGTGACCTCCTGTACGTCATCGCCGGCAAGGAGGAGCCCCACGGTCTCGCCATCAAGCAGGAACTGGAGGACTACTACGAGAAGGAGATCCACCACGGGCGGCTGTACCCGAACCTGGACACGCTCGTCGACAAAGGGCTCGTCGAGAAGGGCCAGCGCGACCGGCGGACGAACTTCTACAGTCTGACCCGCCGCGGCAGCCGCGAGATAGAGGCGCGCCGCGAGTGGGAGGAACAGTACGTCGACGTCTGATGGTCTCGGCGCGGTCGAGGACGGCACTCCTCGGACTGCTGGCCAGCCTCGCCGTGAGCCTCGTCCTCTGGGCCGTCTTCGGCGTGCCCGCCTTCCTCGTCGTCGTCCCGTTCGTCCCCTTCGTCTTCCGGCGCGACGACCGGCCGCCAGCACGCGAGTGTCCGGTCTGTGGCTACCGGACCCGCGACCCCGAGTTCGACCACTGTCCCCGGGACGGCCACCGCCTGGACGAGCACTCAGACGGGCCGGACTGACGATCACAGGGATATCGAAGCTTAGAAACGGGGCAGAACCCAACCGTGGACACATGTCACCGACACAGGGCTCCGGCGCCAGTGGGGTGGTCGACGACACCCCGGTCGTCTACGACCTCGCGCCGGGGTGTACGCTCGAAGACCTCGAGGAGGGCGAGCGGTACCACGCCACCGTCAACGGGGTCGTCGAGTACGGCGTCTTCGTCGATCTCTCCGAACAGGTCTCCGGTCTCGTCCACGCCTCGAATCTCGTCGGGGAGTACGAGGTCGGCGACGACCTCGTCGTCGAACTCGCGACGGTTCGCGAGAACGGCGACCTGAGCTTCTCCGAGGTACAGATCGCCGAGTACGAGATCCGCCCGGTCGGCCCCGGCGAGCGGGCCGACGCCGCCGATATCGGGGACGCGACCGGCGAGACCGTCCACCTGGAGGGGCGCGTCCTCCAGATCAAACAGACTGGCGGCCCGACGATTTTCCAGGTCCGCAGCGAGACGGGGGTCGTGCCCTGTGCCGCCTTCGAGGAGGCCGGCGTCCGGGCGTTCCCGGACGTGGGGCTCGACGACCTCGTTCGCGTGACGGGAACCGTCGAGACCCGCGACGGCGCCGTCCAGCTCGAAGTCGACGACGTGACCGTCCTCGATGGTGCGGCGGCCGAGGCTGCGACCGACCGGCTGGCAGAGGCCTCGGCGGACCTGGTGGAACCGGCCGACATCGACCCGCTGGTCGCCTGGCCCGCACTCGAGACGATGTGGGAGGACCTGCGTGCAGTCGCCCGGCGGTTGCGCGCGACGGTCCTCGAGGGGCGCCCGATCCGGATGCGCCACCACGCCGACGGCGACGGGCTGTGTGCGAGTGTCCCCCTCCAGCACGCGCTGGAACGGTTCATCGCCGATCTCTACGAGGACCCACAGGCGCCCCGACACATGCTCCGGCGGCTCCCCAGCAAGGCGCCCTTCTACGAACTCGAGGACGTCACCCGCGACCTGAACTTCGCGCTGGAGGACCGGACGCGCCACGGCCAGAAGCTCCCGCTCCTGCTGATGCTCGATAACGGCTCTACGGAGGAGGACACCCCCGCCTACCGCAGCCTCGCCAACTACGACGTGCCGATCGTGGTCGTCGACCACCACCACCCCGACCCCGAGGCGGTGGACCCGTTCGTCGAGGAACACGTCAATCCCTACCTCCACGGCGAGGACTACCGCGTCACGACGGGGATGCTGTGTGTCGAACTCGCGCGGATGATCGATCCGACCCTCACCGACGAGGTCGGGCACGTCCCCGCGGTGGCCGGCCTGGCCGACCGCTCGGAGGGCGAGGCGATGGACGACTACCTCGGGCTGGCCGCCGACGCTGGCTACGACGAGGCCCGCGTCCGCGAGATCGGCGAGGCCCTCGATTACGCCACCCACTGGCTGAAGTACAGCGACGGCCGGGAGTTCGTCAACGACGTCCTGAACGTCAACTGCGACGACCGCGACCGCCACGAGCGGCTGGTCGATCTGCTGGCCGACCGCGCACAGCGGGACGTCGACGACCAGCTCGGGGCCGCCCTCCCGCACGTCGAGCACGAGTCCCTCGACAACGGTGCGCACCTGTACCGCATAGACGTCGACCGTCACGCCAAGCGCTTCACCTACCCCGCGCCGGGCAAGACCACGGGGAAGATCCACGACCACAAGGTCGCGGAGACGGGCGACCCGGTCATCACAATCGGCTACGGTCCCGACTTCGCCGTCCTCCGGTCGGACGGCGTCCGGCTCGACATCCCCGAGATGGTCTCACAGCTCCAGGCGGAGATCGAGGGCGCCGGCGTCAGCGGCGGCGGCCACCTCGTCGTCGGTTCGATCAAGTTCGTGAAGGGCCGCCGCGAGGAGGTTCTCGACGCGCTGGTCGCGAAGATGGCCGAGGCCGAGATCGACGAGGACCTCGGGAGTTCTGCCGCCTTCCCCGAGGAATTCTGAGCCGGCAGTATCAGGACTCGAAATCGATGGTCCGGGCGACGAGAAACGCCGCCAGGACGACCGCGGCCAGGACGCCCACCATCCCGAGTGGCAGGTCCGACGACGTGCCACCCCAGTCCGCGTCGAACACCGCCAGGAAGTAGGCACCCACCTCCTGCCCCTCCAGCACGAGGACGGCCTCCCTGTTTGCCCGTGCGGAGTTGTTGTTCCAATTGAGGCTCCCCAGGACGACGCGCTCGCCGTCGACGACGGCGCCCTTGGCGTGGATCTTCTCGAACCGGTCGCCGGGGTCGGCGACGCGGGCGGTCAGGGGCAGTCCCTCGGCGTCGGCGCGGTCGTTCAGCCA
>JAHENO010000093.1 GCA_018609945.1 Haloarculaceae archaeon
GGTCCCGGCACTGCCGTACGCGCCCACGACCGCGACGTGAATGCTCATACCCACTCTGGACGCGCAGGGACTGTAAAACCACAGCGGGTGTGCAGCGCCGGTCCCGGAGCGACGCGCTCATACTGATAGGGATCAGCAGACTAGTTCATATCTTCTGGGCGCGTAGAGAACCTCATGACAACGTGGGGCGGCAAGCTAGACGATGTTGATGAGGAGCAGTTGCGTCAGCAACTGCGCACGGAAACCGATGGAAAGGCGGTGAAACGTCTTACCAGTGCGTTGTTGTATCAACAGGGACAGTCACCAGCTGAAATCGAGCGACTGCTCGGGTTTCCCGAACAGACGGTCTACGGCTGGCTTGATGTTGTCGCCGAGCGCGATCCCACCGCGCTCGGCGACCTCCCTCGTCCCGGCCAATCCACCCGCCTCACCGACGACCAGTGGACGGAACTGACGGCGACGCTGGCGGCGTCGCCGGCTGAGGCAGGGTATGACGATCCGGTGTGGGCGCCGACACTCGTCCGTGACCATATTGCTGAGACGTTCGACGTTGAGTACTCGCTGGCGCACATGTATCGTGTGATGAAGCGGGCGGGCCTGTCGTACCAGACAGCCCGCCCGCGTCACTACAAAGCCGATCCGGCTGAACAACAGCGGTGGCGCAAGGAGTTCAAAAAAAGTGGCCGACGCTGAAGGCAGCTGGTCACCGGATCGTGGTTATCGACCAGAACACGCAGGTCGTAAAAACCGAGCAAAAGCGGGGCTGGTTTCCGGTGAACTCCCGCCCGAGACTGCCGGTCTCGGGCGGTCGAGCCTCGATCAATCTGTTAGGCGCGGTCACCGACGATGGCGACCGCTTCATCTCGTTCGTCGAGGGACGGTTCACCGGAAAGGTTGCCGCCCATTTTCTGCGAGCACTCCAGCAGGAGTTCGGCAAGAACCTCGTGATCGTGTTGGATAATGCACCGTATTTCATCGCGAAGTTCCTCAAGAAGCAGGCCACCGCCGACGGCCTGCTTCTTGAATACCTGCCAGCGTATGCACCGGAAATGAACCCACTCGAACAGTGCTGGCGGCAACTGAACGATGGACGCGCTAACCGACTATACCGGGAAATCTCCGATCTGAAGGCGTACCTCACCGCTAAACTCCCTACGCTCATTTCACCGAAAATCTATGAGTACCTCTGCTGATCCCTATGACTGCTGTAGTTCATACTGCCGGCTATAACTTCGTGAGGATATCCGACCACCCGTGGAGTCGAAATTCCTCACAGGCTTATAGACGGCAGTATCAGTACCGGATCGACCGCACGACGTCGTGCGGTCGGCCTGGAAAATAGCTACAGCAGTCAGTATCAGGCGTCGGGGTCGGACGGGTCGCTCCGGTCCCCGGAGCCGGAACCGGAATCGCCGGCGTCGCGGGCGGCGTCCGAACCGTGTTCGATGTCGCTATCGGAGTCGGGGTCCGCCCGGCCGCCGTTCCAGTCGACCTCGGGATCGTCGGGCTGCGTCCCGGTCTCGGCGGGCGTGACCGCCGGCTTTGGGTCGGGGAGCGTGACGTCGGGGGCACCGGTGGGCGCGGAGTCCTGCCAGGGGGCCGCACCGACGCCGAAGAGGGGGAGCAGCGAGCGGTGGCCGGTGACGAAGTGGTCCCAGACGACCAGCACGGACGGGGAGACGACCACGGCCGTGAGGAAGGCGTAGACGACCGCCAGGGCCGTGATGAGGCCGAACTGCTGGATGGCGACGAACACCGCAAGCGAGAGGACGCCGATGCCCGAGACGGTCGTGAGCATGCTCCCGAACAGCGCGCCGCCGGTTCCCCGCACTGTGCGTTCGAGCGCGGGCACGAGGGGGCGCTCCTCGCGCTCGTCGACGAAGCGGTGGAAGATGTGGACCGAGTAGTCGATACCCAGCCCGATGACGATCGCGAGGATGGTCGCCGTGATCGTATTGAAGGGGATAGACAGCGCCCGCATCGACCCGGCGACGAGGGCGACGGTCACCATCACGGGGAAGACGTTTGCGAGGCCCAGCGACGCGGTCCCCTCGAGGACGAGGTAGATGACCACGAGGAAGAGTGCGGCCCCGACCAGCGCGGCGATCAGGCTGGAGACCGCCGACTCGCGGATGCGATCCGAGACTGCCTGGAAGACGACAGTCTGGCCGGTCGCTACCGCCGAGGTGCGATAGCGGTCCGCGACCGTCCGGGTGTCCGCGACCACCTCGTCGTCGGACGCGTCGGCCTCGACAGAGTAGACGACGCGCGCACTCGAGTAGTCCTCCATGATGTAATCGAGAGCCTGGTCGCGGGCCGGCGAATCGAGCAGGTCGTCGTAGACCTCCCGGAGGTTCCGGTCGGGAACGCCGTTGTCGTCGATGTCGTTGCGGTCGACCAGGGCGGCGAACTCGGGGTCGCGCTCGGCGTGGGACTCGATGACTGTGATGATCGACGTCGTCTCGGCGTGGTTGTCCTCCCGGAGTATCGAGTCGGGGGGGTCCTCGTTGGCGTTGTGGATCGACTCCAGAACCGACCCCCTGGTCATCGGCGCCTCGACGTAGATGGTGGTCGAATCCTGCTGTGTCGACGCGAAGTTGTCTTCGAGGTAGTTGACCGTCGTCGTGACGGTGTAGTCGCTGGGCCGGAACGGCTCGGGGAGCTGTTCGAGGAAGTCGGGGTTCTCCTCGGGCGGGAGGAAGTCCTCCTGTTCGAAGCTGGTGTCGACGCCGGTGGCGTAGACGCCCGCGCTGGCGCTGATCAGGACGACGACCACCAGAAACAGCGCGGGTGCCCGCTTGGCGATGCCGACGCCGACGGAGAGGACCGAGGCGAGTGCCGTCCCCTCCTGTCCCAGTGGCGTCGTCGCGAACGTGGGGATGGCCGTCCGCTCGCGCACGCGGTCGAGTTCCACCTTCGCCGCCGGGACGAAGATACCGAAAATGAGGAAAGTGAACCCGATACCGATGGCGGCGACGACGCCGAACTCCCGGATGGGCGGCAGCGCGCTCGTGAGGTTCGCCAGAAAGCCGATGGCGGAGGTGCCCGCGACGATGAAGAAGGCGACGGTCAACTGGTCGGTCGTCAGGCGCATCGCATCCCCGATGGACTCCCCGCGCACGCGCTCCTCGCGGTAGCGGTTGATAGAGTGGATGCCGAAGTCGATGCCCACGGCCAGCAACAGCGGCGGCACCGCGATGAGCATCTGCGTGAAGGGGATGCCCGCCAGCCCCAGGAAGCCAAACGTCCAGACGATGGCCATGACGAGCGCGACGACACCCAGAACGAGGTCCGCGAGGTCGCGGAAGGCGACGATCAGGAAGAAGACGATGAACAGGAAGGCAGCGGGAACGGTCAACAGCAGCGAATCGGTGAGCACCGAGCCGAACTCCTCGGAGACGATGCCGGACCCGAAGACGGTGATGTCGCCGCCGACGGTGTCCTCGACGCTGTCGACGCGCAACTGGATCGGCGTGAGTGGGCTCTCCCCGCCCTGGCCGGCCCCTTCCGAGACGCCCGCGGGCAGTTCGTGTGTCACCGTGCCGATGGTCGCACTGGCCGAGGCCGACTGAGCGTTGAAGTCGTTGCTCAGGAGGCCAGTGAAGCGGTCGTTTGTCGTGGCGAGGTCCCGGACCGCCCGGTCGATGTCGGTGGGGGTCGCCTCCTCGATGGCCCTGATCTGGTCCCCGGTGCTCTCAGCGCCGGGGTCGAGTTCCTGGGCGACCAGCGACGCTGCGCTGGCAGTCGACTGCACCCTGAGGTCGGGCCGTTTCTCGATGCGGTTCTGGAGGCGCAACATCCGGAGCATCGACCGCTTCGAGAGCACGTTTTGCTCGCGCTGGATGAGCGACGTCGCGCCGGTGTCCGGGGCGAAACTGGGCGAGAACTCACGCTGGACATCGTTGAACGCCTCCTCGGAGGGCAGGCCGGTCGTGAACTGCTCGGTTCCGGTCTCCGTCGAGATGTTCCCCAGTCCCAGCGCGAAGACCGCCGTCGCTACCAGGAACAGGAGGACGACTGTCCGGGAATTGTTGACGATGTGGTAGTCGATCCAGTCGATGTACCGCTGGTGGTCGACGCCTTCGAGCAGGTCGTGAACCGGCGTCGGCCCGCTCATCCCGGATCGCTCACCCGTACCGTCTGTAGAGGACGGCCCCGCCGACGACCACTGCGAGGACGAGCACACCGACGAGCAGCAGGGGTGGCCCGCCGCCCTCGGCCTCCTCGACACTCACAGCCAGGCGATACGTCTGGGAGAGTTTCGTGTCACCGTCCGGTTCGTCGTACTGGAAGTCGACCGAGACGGGGTAGTTTTTCGCCAGTGCGCCGCCGCTGGCGCCCACCGAAAAGCGCACCGTCTCGGACTCGCCGGGGTCGAGTGCACCGATAAAGGCCTCGTCGTCGGTGACCGAGATGGGGGAGTCGGCGAACATGTTGGCCGAGATGTCGGTGAAACGCTCGTCGCCGTTGTTGGTGACGGTCACTTCGAGGGTCGTCCCGCTGCCGGGTGCGGTGGTGGCTCCGTCGACGGCGAGTCCGAATTTCCGTTCGTCGGGGCCGACGTCGGCGTTGACGTCGATGGTGTCGCTGGTCCGGAGGTCACCGTCGCTGTTGCGGTACCGGACCGCCATCGAGTACTGCTTGGGTCCCGACTCGCCCGATTCGCTGATCTCGACGGGGAGGCTGAACGTGGCCGTCTCCCCCGCCGCGAGGTCGCCGACCGGTGCCTCCGTCTCCAGGGGCGTGACGTTGCGCTTGTCCGTCTCGAAGACTACCACCGCGTTCCGGACGTCAGCCTCGCCAGTGTTGACGATACGGCCCTCGATGGTTCCCTCTCCGCCGACCCGCAGCGTCGAGGTGACGCCCTCGATGTCGAAGGACTGTTCGGGTTCGGGCCGGACACCGAGCGACTGCGAGGGGGCGGTCTCGGTGTCACCCTCGGGGTCCTGGTAGGAAACGGTCGCGTCCAGCGCGTAGGTGCGCGTGTCCGCGTCGTCGGTCGCGGTGACGTCGTACTCCAGGGTGCGGGTCTCGCCGGGCTCCCAGGACCCGGCGAACCGCGAGGTCGATTGACTCCCCGAGAACGTCAGTGCCGGCGTCTTCGAGGCGAGTTCGACCGACGCGTCCGTCACGGGAACCGGACCCTCGTTGCGCATTGTTACCTCGACCGTCCCGGTGTCGCCGACTGCGACCGCACTCTCGACGGATTCGACCGCGAACGTTTGCTCGGGCTGTGGCGTGACTGCGATGGTCCGGGTTTCGGAGGTCTGTGTGCGCCCGTCGCTGTCCTCGTAGGTGGCGGTGGCGTCGAACGCGTAGGGCTGGGGCCCGGCGCTCCGGTCCGCCAGGACCCGATACTCGACGGTGCGACGCTCGCCGGGTTCCCACTCGCCGACGCTGCGCGAGGCAGTCGTCGCCCCGCCGAAGGAGAGTTCCGCGTTGCGCGACTCCAGCCGGAGCGTGGCGTCGCTGGCGGTCTCGGTCCCGGCGTTCTCGACGGTGACCGCGACAGTCCCGGTCGAACCGACCCGCGCTTGCGACGCGACGTCGACCACTTCGAGGCGGGCGTCCTCCTCGATCTCCAGCGTCAGATCGTAGTCCTCCGTGCGTCGGATCGTGATTTCCTCGCCGCCGTCGATGCCCTCCTCGATGATGTGGGTGAATTTGTACGCCGTTTCGACCGGGATGGTGTACGTCCCGGGCTCGGCGTCCTCCTCGACCGTCATCGAGTAGCGCACGGACGTCGTCCCCTCGGGGAGGGTCCCGACGACCCGCGTCGTGGACTGGATGTTCACCGGCGCGTCCCCGTCATCGACGGTGACTGTCAGGCCGCGCGCTGTCGTCACGCGGTCGTTGAGCCGCTGGTTCGTGTTCGATCCCTCGCGGAGATCTCCGCTGTTGGTGATCGTCACCGCCAGGTCGGTCTCCTCGCCGGGCACGACGGAATCCTCCTCGAGTGTGACGTCGAGGTCGGGAGAGCCGATGATGTCAGCGGCGACGAGGCCGGGGACGATGCTCAGGGCGATCAGCAGGAACAGCAGGTGCGTGCGTCTCATGGTGTACTGTCCGGGCAGGTTCCCGGCGGCTTTCGATGGCCACCCATTCAGCCCCTTGACAGGTATATCTGTTGTTTTTCGCCTACTAACAACCGGTAAGACTCCCTTAGCGGGTCCGGGAGATCGAGGGCGACCGGAACCGGAGCTATCCCGGCACTCGAGCCCGTTTCGACGGCTATTAGACGGTCGCCCGTGGAGTCGGAGCTACATTGGTCTCACGACGCACGTACCTCCGGATGGTGACGGCCGGCGCCGCACTCGGTGGTGTCGGGACGGCCTCGGCTCGCGCACCAGAGACGGTACCGGCACAGACCGGCGCGTCGCCGGTCCAGCGGGCGACGCTCGTCGGCGAGGACAGCGACGACGGCGACCGCTTCGGCTGGTCGATGGCGACAGACGGCGAGACGGCACTGATCGGCGCGGTCACCGACGACGATCCGAACGGCGAGAACGCCGGGTCGGTCTACGTCTTCGAGCGCGACGGCGGGAGCTGGACCCAGACCGCCAAACTCGCCCCCGACGACGGCGACGACGGCGACTTCTTCGGGAGTGCCATCGCAGTCGATGGAGACACCGCGCTGGTCGGTGCACGCCAGGCCGGCGATCCGACCACCGGTGCGGCCTACGTCTTCGAACGCGACAGCGACGGCTGGGAACAGGCCGACAAACTGTTTCCCGACGCTACCACCGCAGACGCAGTGCTGGGCTGGTCCGTGGCACTGGTCGACGGGACCGCGCTCGTGGGCGCTCCACGGGATTCGACTGCCGCGGAGAACGCGGGCACGGTGTTCGCCTTCGAATCCGGCGAGGAGGGGTGGGAGCAACGGGCGACGCTGACGGCCGCCGAGGCCAGCGAGGGGGCCTTCTTCGGGACGGCCCTCGACGGGTCTGGCGACACTGCCGTCGTCGGCGCGGCCGGTGCGAGCGACCCCAACGGCGAGCAGGCTGGCACTGCCTATATTTTCGAACGCGAAGGCGATGGCGAGGGTGGCTGGAGCCAGGCCGCCACGCTCGTCCCCGACGACGGCGACGACGGGGACCTGTTCGGCACTGCAGCCGCATTCGATGGAGAGACGGCACTTGTCGCGGCAGTCAGTGACGAAGATCCCAACGGCAGCGGGGCGGGCTCTGTCTACGCGTTCCAGCGCGCTGAGGGCGGCTGGAGTCAGACAGCCAAACTCGCCCCGGACGATGGCGCCGAGGGCGACGAGTTCGGCTGGGCGGTCGACCTGGCCGGCGAGACCGCACTGATCGGTGCCCGCCGCAACGACGGACCGAACGGTGACGGGAGAGGCGCCGCGTATCTCTTCGGGAACGACGGCGACGAGTGGACACAGCGGGCGAAGATCGCTCCCGAAGACGCAACCGAGGGGGCGCGTGTCGGCTCGTCGGTCGCGCTCGCCGGGGAAAC